>QZKM01000034.1 GCA_003599485.1 Gammaproteobacteria bacterium | reverse complement strand
CGTGCTGCTCCGCCATGCGGCGGATCCATTTGTCTGATTTGATGCTCAATCAAATGCTCCTTAAGTTAGCAGCGGGTTACTGGTGGCGAGTGGCGAGGGAAAGCGTCACCCCTGGCCACTCGCTGCTCGCCACTGTAGTTCAAGTATTTTGAATGACAATCTTTGGAAATTTAGCACTGAAGTCCCTGGCCTGGAGCGCGAGTTTGGCCGCCACCTTGCGCGCGATGTCGCGGTATATTTGCGCGATGCGGCCGTCGGGCTCAGCCATCACGCTGGGATGGCCGTTGTCGGCGTTCTCGCGGATTGAAATATCCAGCGGCAGCGAGCCCAGCAAGTCCACGTCATATTGTTCGGCCATGCGCTCGCCGCCGCCCGCGCCGAAGATGTGCTCTTCGTGTCCGCACTGGCTGCAAATGTGCGTGCTCATGTTTTCGATGATGCCGAGCACCGGCACCTCGACCTTCTGAAACATCTTGAGCGCCTTGCGCGCGTCGAGCAGCGCGATGTCCTGCGGCGTGGTGACGATCACCGCCCCGCTCACCGGAATCTTCTGCGACAGCGTAAGCTGGATATCGCCGGTGCCGGGCGGCAGGTCCACCACCAGGTAGTCCACGTCCTGCCAGCGCGTGTCGTTGAGCAACTGCTCCAGGGCGGTGGTCACCATCGGCCCGCGCCAGATCATGGGCGTCTCTTCATCTATCAGGTAACCGATGGACATGGACTGGATGCCATGTCGCAGCACCGGCTCCATGCTCTTGCCGTCCTTGGATACCGGGCGCTCGTTCCCGCCCAGCATGCGCGGCTGGCTGGGGCCGTAGATGTCGGCGTCCAGTATGCCTGCGTTCGCGCCCTCGGCGGCCAGCGCCAGCGCCAGGTTCACCGCCGTGGTGGACTTGCCCACGCCGCCCTTGCCGGAGGCCACGGCAATGATGTTCTTGATTGCCGGATGCGGTTTCACGCCGCGCTGCACCGCGTGCACGGTAATGTGCGAACTTACCTTGACCTCGGCGCGTTTGAGGCCGGGCAAAGACTGCAACTTTTTACGCACCTGCTCTGCGAGCTGTTCCTGGCAGCCCTTGGCCGGATAGCCCAGCACGATCTCGACGCTCACCCCATCGTCCGATACAGCGATGTTTTTCACCGCCCTGGCCGTAACCAGGTCTTGCCCCAGGCAGGGGTCTACCACTTCTTTCAGCAGGGTTTCTACATCCGTTTGTGAAATACCGCCCATGTCGCCTCATTCCGCGGCTTCGATGTCCTTTTCCGCGCGCCAAACGTATAATTATAAGCCAAGCGCCATGACATCACCACCAACGCCCCCATGACCTCAAAAAGAAAAATCCTCGTCACCAGCGCCCTCCCCTACGCCAACGGGCCGATCCACCTCGGCCATCTGGTGGAATACGTCCAGACCGACATCTGGGTGCGGTTTCAGAAGATGCAGGGGCACGACTGCACCTATGTGTGCGCCGACGACGCGCACGGCACGCCCATCATGCTGCGCGCCGAAGCCGAGGGCATTGCGCCGGAAGCGTTGATCGAACGCATGCACAAGGAACATCTGGCCGACTTCCACGCCTTTGGCGTCAAGTTCGACAATTACCACTCCACGCACTCGCCGGAGAACGAGGCGTTGGTGCGCGATATTTATCTGAAGCTGCGCAAGGGTGGTCACATCACGCAGCGCACCATCAAGCAGGCGTACGATCCGGTCAAAAGCCTGTTTCTGCCTGATCGCTTTATAAAAGGCGAGTGCCCGCGCTGCGGCGCCAAGGATCAGTACGGAGACAGTTGCGAGGCGTGCGGCGCGACCTACTCGCCGACGGATTTGAAAAACCCGGTCTCCGTGCTCTCCGGCGCCAAGCCCGTTGAAAAAGAGTCCGAGCACTATTTCTTCAAGCTCGGCGATTTCGCCGACGACCTGCGTACCTGGTTGTTTCCGGACATCACGCAGCCGCGTCACGTGCAATCGGAAGCGGCCAACAAGCTGGACGAGTGGTTCGCCGCGGGTTTACAGGACTGGGACATTTCGCGCGATGCGCCTTATTTCGGCTTCAAGATTCCCGACGCCAAAGATAAATATTTTTACGTCTGGCTCGATGCGCCGGTCGGCTATATGGCGAGTTTCAAAAATTATTGTGAGCGCAAAGGCATCAATTTTGATGACTACTGGCGCAAGGACAGTGACATTGAGCTTTACCATTTTATCGGCAAGGACATCCTGTATTTCCACGCCCTGTTCTGGCCCGCGATGCTCGAAGGCGCGGGCTACCGCAAGCCCACCGCGATTTACGCCCACGGCTTTCTTACCGTAAACGGCCAGAAGATGTCCAAATCACGCGGCACTTTTATCACCGCGCGCACGTATCTCGATCATCTGAATCCGGAGTATCTGCGTTATTACTACGCGACAAAGCTCAACAGCACGATGGAGGATATTGATTTAAACTTGGATGATTTCGTGGCGCGAGTGAATAGCGACCTGATTGGCAAGTACATCAATATTGCAAGCCGGGCGGCGGGATTCCTGACCAATCATTTTGAGGGCGTTTTGTCCGAGGCGCACTATAAAGGCGAGTTCATCAATCGCGCCTGTACGCTCGCGGCCATGGATGCGGCAAACGAGATCACCGCCGCCTATGCGCAGAGGGAATACGGCAAAGTGCTGCGCGCTGTGATGAAAGCGGCTGATCATATCAACCAGTATTTTGACAAACACAAGCCATGGGAGCTGGCCAGAAATCCGGCGCATAGCCAGAAACTGCACGATGTATGCAGCGATTGCATCCACGCGTTCTATGTGTTGACGATTTATCTATCGCCCATATTGCCCTCGTTATCGGAAGGGGTTGCCGGCCTGTTCAACATCTCCAGGAAACTGGCCTGGAACGATTTGTCCTTTTCTCCGCTGAAAATGAATAACTATGAGCACCTCATGACCCGCATTGAACCAAAGCGAATCGAAGCTATGCTCGAAGCGAGCAAGGAAACGGCTACTATGAAAACCGCCACGCCCACACCGTCAGCCGGTGAAAGCTCGGACGCCATCACCATTGATGACTTCGCCAGAATTGACCTGCGCATCGCGCGCATAGTCAAGGCGGAAGACGTCGAAGGCGCGGAGAAGTTGTTGAAGCTCACGCTGGACATCGGCGAGGAAAAACCGCGCACCGTGTTCGCGGGCATTAAATCGGCTTACCAGCCCGCCGATCTCGAAGGCAGGCTCACGGTGATGGTGGCCAATCTCGCGCCGCGCAAGATGAAGTTTGGCCTGTCGGAAGGGATGGTGCTGGCCGCCGGACCGGGCGGGAAGGATTTGTGGATACTGGAGCCTCACGCGGGCGCGCAGCCCGGTATGCGGGTCAAATAAGCCGTTTTTATATAATTAAAATTCATATAAATATATAATAATATTCTTTTTGTTTATGTAGAGCCGCCCCTATAATGCAGGCTCTTACCTGGAATCCCCGGCGGCCATGGCTGAATACGCGCTCATCCTTGTCAGCACCGTGCTGGTAAACAACTTCGTGCTGGTGAAGTTTCTGGGCCTGTGCCCGTTCATGGGCGTGTCGCGCAAGCTGGAAACGTCCATGGGCATGGCGCTCGCCACCACGTTCGTGCTCACCCTCTCCTCCATTTGCAGTTATCTGGTCAATGAATATCTGCTGCAGCCGCTGGGCATAGAGTATCTGCGCACCATCGCGTTCATCGTGGTGATTGCGGCGGTGGTGCAATTCACCGAGATGGTGGTGCACAAAACCAGTCCGCTGCTGTATCAGGTGCTGGGCATCTACCTGCCGCTGATCACCACCAACTGCGCGGTGCTGGGCGTGGCGCTGCTCAACGTGCAGGAGCAGCACGGCTTTTTGCATTCCGCGCTGTTCGGCTTCGGCGCCGCGGCGGGATTTTCCCTGATTCTGATTTTGTTCGCCGCGCTGCGCGAACGCATCCTAGCGGCCGACGTGCCGGTGGCGTTTCGCGGGCCGGCCATTGCGCTGGTCACCGCCGGTCTCATGTCGCTCGCCTTCATGGGCTTCTCCGGCCTGATTAAAGCCTGATGCTGTCCGCGATCCTCGCATTCACCGCCCTGGCGGCGGCGTTCGGCTTGATTCTTGGGTTCGCCGCGGTGCGCTTCAAGGTCGAGGGCGATCCTCTGGTGGACAAGATAGACGCGCTGCTGCCGCAGACGCAGTGCGGCCAGTGCACCTATCCCGGCTGCCGCCCTTATGCCGAAGCCATCGCCAAGGGCGAGGCGGACATCAACCAGTGCCCGCCCGGTGGCGAAGCCGGGATCATCGCGCTGGCCGATCTGCTAGGGCGCGACCCCAAGCCGCTCAACGCCAGGCATGGCGCGGTGAAGCCGAAAATGGTGGCGGTGATTGACGAGCCGCTGTGCATCGGTTGCACCCTGTGCATCCAGGCCTGCCCGGTGGACGCGATACTCGGCGCGGCCAAGCAGATGCATACCGTGATCGAACAGGAATGCACCGGCTGCGAACTGTGCGTCGCGCCCTGTCCTGTGGACTGCATCCGCATGGCTCCGGTGCAGCAGGATATCCGCAGTTGGAAATGGCAGGCGCCCTTGGAAGCCGCGGGGAGCCATGCATGAACGCCAAACTGTGGCGCTTCCCCGGCGGGTTGCATCTCTCCGGACATAAGACGGAATCCACTCGACTTCCAACACAGCGCGCGCGCCTGCCCAAGCGCTTGACCCTGCCCCTGCACCAGCACATCGGCGCGGAGGCGAAACCCGTCGTCGCCGTGGGCGAGCGCGTGCTCAAAGGTCAGGTGATCGCGCGTGCGGAAGGCTACGTGAGCGCGCCGGTGCATGCCTCCAGTTCCGGGACGGTGATCGCCGCCGGCGATTTCCCCGTGCCCCACCCTTCGGGCTTGAGCGCGCCGTGCATCGTGATTGAGACCGACGGCGCGGAACAGTGGTGCGAGCGCCATCCCACGCCGGATTACACCGCGCAAGACCCCAGCCACCTGCGCAACCTGATCCGCGAGGCGGGCATCGTGGGCCTCGGCGGCGCGGGTTTTCCGAGCTTCATCAAGCTCAATCCGCTCGGCAAGACGGTGGACACGCTGATTCTGAACGCGGCGGAATGCGAACCCTATATCACCTGCGATGACATGCTGATGCGCGAGCGCGCCGCCGAAATCATTCATGGCATCCGGATCATGCGTCACGCGCTGCATGCCGCGCACTGCATCATCGGCATCGAGGACAACAAGCCAGAGGCGTACGCGGCTCTGGTGCGCGCACTGCGGGAGTTACGCATTGACGGCATTCAAGTCATTCAGGTGCCGACGCGCTATCCGGCCGGCGGTGAAAAACAGTTGATCCACGTGCTCACCGGCAGGGAAGTGCCAAGCAATGGCCTGCCGGTACACATCGGCATCGTGTGCCACAACGTGGCCACCGCCGCCGCGGTGCATCGCGCGGTGCAGCTTGGCGAGCCGCTCATCTCGCGTTACGTCACGATCACCGGCCCCGGCGTGCCTGAGCCGCGCAATCTGGAAGTCCTGCTCGGAACGCCCATGGCCGAACTGCTGCAGCAGTGCGGCGCGGACCCATCTTCCATCGGACATCTGGTGATGGGCGGACCCATGATGGGTTTCAGCGTACACACCTCCAGCGCGCCCGTGGTCAAAACTACCAACTGTCTGCTGGCCGCGGAACATGCTCCCGCCGTGCAAGCCGCCATGCCCTGTATACGCTGCGGCGCGTGCGCCGAGGCCTGCCCGGCCAATCTGCTGCCGCAACAACTGTACTGGCACGCGCACGCCAAGGAGTTCGACAAGGCGCAAAATTACAATTTGTTCGACTGTATCGAATGCGGCTGTTGCGCGGCGGTGTGTCCGAGCCACATTCCACTGGTGCAATACTACCGCTACGCCAAGGGCGAAATCTGGACGCGTGAGCGCGAGAAACAGAAAGCGGACGTGGCGCGTGCACGGCATGAGTTCCGTCTGGCGCGCCTGGCGCAGGAAAAGGCCGAGCGCGAGGCGCGTCACGCGCAGAAAAAAGCGGAACTGGCGGGCAAAAACGCGCCGCGCGAAACGGCGCCGCATTGAACATGCAAACGTCCAGTTCACCGCATTTGCACAGCGCCGCGCCCGTTTCCAGCGTGATGCTGCGCGTGATCTACGCGCTGATCCCCGGCGTGATCGCCACTATCTGGTTTTTCGGCTGGGGCGTGGCGGTAAACGTGATGCTTGCAGCTATTGTCGCGCTCGCCAGCGAGGCCGTCATGCTCGCCGCACGCGGACGTCCCATCAAGCCGTTTCTGCTCGACGGCAGCGCGCTGGTCACCGCTTTTTTGCTCGCGCTGTCTCTGCCGCCGCTTGCGCCGTGGTGGATTACCCTGATCGGGACGGCGTTCGCCATCGTGGTCGCAAAACAATTGTACGGCGGACTCGGCTGCAACCCCTTCAATCCCGCGATGGCGGGCTACGTGGTGCTGCTCATCTCCTTTCCGCGCGAGATGACGCAGTGGCTCGCTCCGGAAACGGTGAGCGGGCACGCGCTGAGTTTTGCGCAAGCCGCCCAGGTGATTTTCAGCGGCGCGGCGCCACCCGGCTTGACGCTGGACGCGGTGAGCGCCGCGACGCCGCTCGATACGCTCAAGACCCATCTTCACCTGGGCGAGACGGTTGAAGCCGCGCGCCGCGCCAGTCCCGTGTTCGGCAGCCTGGGCGGGCTGGGCTGGGAATGGATCAACGGACTGTTTCTGGCGGGCGGGCTGTGGATGATGTATAAAAAAGTCATCACCTGGCACATCCCCGTGGCGCTGCTGGGCGGCTTGTTGGTGATGTCCACCGCATTTCATCTGTTCAACGGCGACGCTTATGTGTCTCCCGCGTTTCATCTGTTCAGCGGCGCGGCGATGCTGGGCGCGTTTTTCATCGCCACCGACCCGGTGTCGGCGTGCACCACGCCGCGCGGAAAACTGTATTACGGCGCGGGCATCGGCATCCTCACCTATATCATCCGCGCCTGGGGCGGCTACCCCGACGGCATCGCGTTCGCCGTGCTGCTGATGAACATGGCGGCGCCGCTGATAGATCACTACACGCAGCCGCGCGTATTCGGGCATAAAAAATAGATGGCGCTGACCCGGCACATGTTGCGCACCGGCGTGGCGCTGGCCCTGTTTGCGGTGGCGGGCACGGCCATCGTCGCCTACACCTTTGATCAGACGCGCGCGCGCATCGCAGAGAGCGAGCGCGCATCGCTGTTGCAAAAATTGCATGCGCTCCTGCCCACCGGTCAGCATGATAATGACCTGCTCAGCGACACGCTGGACGTCACTGCGCCGGAACTGGGGCCGAAGACGGTAAAGGTGCACCGTGCGCGTAAAGGCGGTATACCCGTGGCGGCGGTATTCACTCCGGTGATCGCGCCAGACGGCTACAGCGGCCCGATCAAGCTGCTCATCGCCATCCGCTACGACGGCACACTGGCCGGGGTGCGCGTGATCGGACACCGCGAGACGCCCGGCCTCGGCGATCCCATCGAAGAGGCGCGCTCCGGCTGGATTCTGAAATTCACCGGGCGCTCGCTGAGCGATCCGCAGCCCGGTCAATGGAAAGTGAAAAAAGACGGCGGCGCGTTCGACCAGTTCACCGGCGCCACCATCACCCCGCGCGCGGTGGTCAAAGCGGTGTATAATTCCTTAAACTATTTCGCCGCGCACCGTGACGAACTGTTTGCACCGGTCACAGCGCCGGCCACGGCGGCGGCTCCCGCCCAATGAGGGTACTATCATGAGCGCAACTCCTTACGGCAAAATCGTCCACGATGGTCTGTGGGCCAACAACCCGGCCTTCGTTCAAATCCTCGGACTGTGCCCGCTGCTCGCCGTTTCCAACAGCGTGATCAATGCGCTGGGACTGGGCCTCGCCACCCTCCTGACGCTCACCCTGTCCAACACCATCGTGTCCCTGATCCGCAACCTGGTCACGCCGGAGATCCGTTTGCCGGTGTTCGTGCTGGTGATCGCCAGCGTGGTGACGGCGATAGAACTGGCCATGAACGCCTACCTGCACGAACTGCACACTATCCTCGGCATCTTTATCCCGCTCATCGTCACCAACTGCATCATCATCGCGCGCGCCGAGGCGTTCGCGTCCAAAAATACGGTGGCGCGCGCCGCCACCGACGGCTTCATGATGGGTCTCGGCTCCGCGCTCGCCCTGGTGTTGCTTGGCGCGCTGCGTGAATCCCTTGGACACGGAACGTTATTGGCCAACGCCCATCTCGTGTTCGGCGAAGCGGCGAAAGACTGGACCATTACCCTGGTTGAGCATTATCACGGCTTTTTGCTCGCCATTCTGCCGCCCGGCGCGTTCATCGGCCTGGGGCTGTTGATCGCCGTCAAAAATGTGGTTGACTCCCATATCGAACGGCGCAGCGCACAGGCCGTACCCTTGCCACATGAGGCGGGCGCCACAGCTTAGCGTCCTCCCGATCGCATGAAAACGGCCCTGGCCTGCCTCAGGCATCTTGCCACCGCAACGTTTGTCGTGGTGGCGCTTGCTCTCATCCTGCCGTTCGTCGTCCCGTTTAATCACTACCTGCCCGACATCGAAAAACTGGCCAGCCGCGCGCTGCAGGAGCCGGTGCGTATAGAGGAGATGCGCGGCGCCCTGCTGCCCCTGCCGCATGTGCATCTGAAACAGGTCAGCATCGGGAAAAACACCGATGTAAAAATCGCGTCGTGCAATATCAACCTGAATTTCCATGCGCTGTTCAACCCGGCCAAGGCGATCCACAACGTCGTACTGCGCGACGTCACCCTGCGCCAAGCCGCGCTGGCCAAACTGCCAGGCTGGTTTTTAAACAGCAACCTGCAAGTGGCGCCGCTCCATACGATCAAACTCGACAACGTGAATCTAGCGCTGCAAAAAATAAACCTGGGCCCGTTCAACGGCAGCGTGCAACTTACGCCGCGTAACGATTTCAAAAGCGCCTCGTTCTCCAGCCGTGACGGAAAACTGAAGCTGGCGCTGCGGCGTAAGGAGCGGAATTACCACTTGGAGGTCATGGCACGGCAATGGCAGCCGCCATTAGGGCCTGGGATTTTATTCGATACCTTATCCGGCGGCATTCTGCTCACGGATACCGGGTTGCATACACAGTCCATCAGAGGCGAATTATACGGCGGCCAGATCAGCGCCACGGCGGATATGGAATGGGACAGGAACTGGCGCTTGTATGGCGTGCTCAGCAGTCATGGCGTGCAGGTACAACCGCTGCTGGCGTTGTTCAGCTCCAAGCGCAGTATGACCGGCGCCCTGGACGGTGACGCTACCTATTCGCTGCGCGCCGCCAGCGCCAGCCAACTGTTCGATGCACCGCAAGTCAACGCAGAATTCAGGGTGCTAAAGGGCGTGATCTACAAGGTAGACCTGGCCAAGGCCGCTCAAACCATGGCCAAGGAGGGCACGGGTGAGGGTGAAACGCGATTTGATGAATTCACCGGCACGCTGGAGCTCACCGGCAACGAGTATCGCTTCAGGGATCTGAACATCAGTTCCGGCCTGCTGAACGGCAGCGGCAACGTGAACATCAACTCCGGCAAGCAACTGGATGGACGGGTGAAGATCGCCATTAAGGCCGGCATCAATCTGGCCGAAGTGCCGTTCAATGTGGCGGGCACGGTGGACAATCCAACGCTACGGGTGCCGCCCGCCGCCGTCGCCGGGGCGGTGGCGGGCACCGCGCTGCTGGGGCCGGGACTCGGCACCAGCCTCGGCTTGAAGGCGGGCGAGGCGGCGGAGAAGATCAAAGATTGGCTCAGCCGCGACCCGCCGGAACAGCCTGCCCCGCCCGCAGAAGAATGAATCAGCACAAGCGTCGCGCCCTCTTTGAACGCCTCAAGAGCGCCAATCCAAAGCCCGCCACCGAGCTCAATTATTCCACGCCGTTTGAACTGTTAATAGCGGTGGTGCTTTCGGCGCAGGCCACGGATAAAAGCGTCAACAAGGCCACACAAAAATTATTCCCCGTGGCCAACACCCCGCGCGCGGTTCTGACCCTGGGCGAGAAGGGCCTCAAAAAATACATCCAGACCATCGGGCTTTACAACAGCAAGGCGCGCAACATCATCAAGACCTGCGCGCTGCTCATCGAACGGCATCAGGGACAGGTGCCGCATGACCGCAAGGCGCTGGAGGCCCTGCCCGGCGTAGGCCGGAAAACCGCCAATGTGATTTTAAACACCGCGTTCGGCGAACCCGCCATTGCGGTGGATACGCACATCTTCCGCGTCGCCAACCGCACCGGGCTCGCGCCCGGAAAAACCGTGCGCGAGGTGGAGGATAAATTAAACAGGTTTGTTCCGACGGAATTCAAGCATGACGCGCACCACTGGCTGATTCTGCACGGACGCTACACCTGCACCGCGCGCAAACCGCGCTGCCCCGCCTGCGTGATCGCCGATCTTTGTGACTATCCTGACAAAACGGAACATCCATGATGTTCGGCCGGGACCGCCGCGCGCTGCGGCAGGTGTTTCTTGTTGCCTGGCGCAAGCACCGTGAGCGCGGCGCGCTTGCGCCGCTGGAGAAAATCATTGCGGACGTGATAGGCGACCACCCGGAGTATCAGCGCCTGCTGGAAAATGAAGACCGGGCGCTGGAACACGACTACCCGGCGGAATCCGGCATAAGCAACCCGTTTCTGCACATGGGCATGCACATCGCCCTGCGCGAGCAGCTCGCCGCGCGCCGTCCGGCGGGTGTTAATGAGCTGCACCAGGCATTGCTGACGCAACTGGGCGACGCCCATGAGGCGGAACACTGGATGCTGGAATGTTTGGGAGAGACGCTTTGGCGGGCTCAGCGTAACGGAACCGCGCCGGATGAAGCGCTATATTTACAGGGCTTGGGACGGGCGGCGAAAATGGGCGCTATTTAGCCTCCAGTTGGGCTTTATTTTGCGTCCTTCACCTGCTTCGCCTCTTTTATCTCCCGGAACACCTTGCCCCATATTGGGTGTCCCGCTTCGGCGCTGCTCAGTTCAAAATCCGGATTCAGTTCCAGCGCCTTAGTGAACGCCTCGCGGCAGGACTTTTCGCGTTTCGCGCCGCAGTGGATGAAGGCCAGATATTTATACGCCTGCACCTGGTCCTCTTTTTTCTCCAGGCCGTCATTGAGCGCGCCCTGCAGGGCCTGCTGCGCTTCCTTGTAGTTACCTTCTTCATAGCTCTTCACGCCCAGAGCGAATTTCAAATCCGCCACGGTGAGCGTGCGTGCAGAGGCAGCCTGTGCCGCGGGTGTGCCGACGCCCCCGGACGGTTGCGTCTCCACCCCGGCGGGTTTTTCGAACACATCCTTGAGCGGACCGGTCTCACAAGCGGTCAATGCAAGGACACTGAGCACCGTGAGCCAGGGCCGCCATGAGTGACGCCAATTCATCATGATCCGCTAGTGAAACTTATGTTTGATTTTTACCGTTTTCCGGGCGGCGACTTCAACCGTCTCCGTATAGCCGGGAAAATCACCATTCTTTATTTCAACAGTATACTTTCCGGGCGAAACTTTCAATTTGCTGAGCGGCGGTGAGACGCCTTTCTTCTTGCCGTCTATGTATATCTCGCCCCAGGGCGAAATGGCGAAGCTGAGATAGCCTGCTTTTTCATTGGCCGTCTGCCTGGACGCGTCTTGCGCTGCCTGGCCGTCTCCGGCCGCGATGACGCTCGCTGTCTCGCTTCCGGCTGCCTCCGGTTTTTGTTTGCTCCCGGTGTTCGCCTGTTGAGCCGCGCCCGCCTGCGGCGGTTGCGCCTTGGACAATACTCCGCCTCTGAATAGTATATCCAAAACCACAACCAGCGCCAGAAACGCCACCACCCCGTAAACAATGGTTTTGACACGTGATTTCCGGCTCGATTCGGGTTGCGTCGTCCGGCCATCATCACGCCGCGCATCGTTCACGACCTGCAACACGGCCCGGTCACTCCTGCGCCGGCTATGTAGCGCCTTGGGCAAGGGCGCGTTAACGCCACCGCTCAAGCTCACCTCATAGATTTCGTGTTCGCGCACGTGTTTGTCGGTGCGCATACCCTGGTACTGGAAAAGCTGCCCGTACTCCTGGGAAAGACGTGAAACGACCTCGTAGTAGGAGCGTGACACCATGATTTGGCCGGGATGGGCGAAGCTCATCACGCGCTGACCGACATTGACCGCATCGCCGATCAGGTTGGGCTGGCCGTTGATATCCTTGACCAGCTTGACCGGCCCAAGATTGATGCCGATACGCAATTCCATTTGCAGCGGGTCGGCCTGCTCCTTCTCGCGCAAAATGTCGCGGCAATGCATGACCGCGAACAAGGCGTCCTCCGGATCTCCGAAAAAACACAACGCCACCCCGTCGCCGGTGTCCAGGGTCACCCGGTCGTTAAGTGGAATATCCTGAATCGCCTCCGAAATCGCTTCATTCAAACACTCCTTGAAACGAATCTGCTCAGCGACCGGCTTGCTGGAATAGCTGACTATGTCCAGAAAGGCGACGCTGCAAATCAGGGTCTTGTTGGCGCGTTCCGGCATCATCATAAAAAGATACTACTTTATGAATCCCGTTTACAAGCAGCCGTCAGGCGAGATTCCGCAGGATGGCGGATTGCACCTTGTCCAGCTCCGCCTCCACGCTGATAACCGTGGCGGTGCTTTGTTTAATGGCAATATCCGGGTCTTTCAGTCCGTTGCCGGTGAGGGTGCAGACTATTTTGGCGCCTGCGGTGATCTTGCCTGATTCAATGTCGCGCAGCGCGCCCGCGAGCGAGGCGGCGGAGGCCGGTTCACAAAAGATGCCTTCCTTCCCGGCCAGCAGTTTCTGCGCGGCGAGTATGGTTTCATCCGTACACTCGGCGAACCAGCCTCCAGATTCCTTCTGCACACGCCACGCGGCATCCCATGACTGCGGATGACCGATGCGTATCGCGGTGGCCACGGTTTCCGGATTATCCACCATTTCGCCGCGCAGGAACGGGGCCGCGCCGGAGGCCTGATAACCTACCATGCGCGGGCGCTGATGGATGATCCCGCTTGCATGGTATTCACTGTACCCCATCCAGTACGCCGTGATATTCCCGGCGTTGCCGACCGGCAGGCAGTGATAGTCCGGCGCGAAGCCCAGCTCTTCCACGATCTCAAATGCAGCAGTCTTCTGCCCCTGCAGGCGGTACGGGTTGATGGAGTTGACGATGGTCACCGGCGCGGTTTGCGCCACTTCCTTCACCAGCCTCATGCCATCGTCGAAATTACCCTTGATCTGGAGGATGGTCGCGCCGTACATCATGGTCTGCGCCAGCTTGCCCATGGCGATCTTGCCGTCGGGTATCAGCACGAAGGCCTTGATGCCCGCGCGCGCGGCGTAGGCCGCCGCGGCGGCGGAGGTGTTGCCGGTGGAGGCGCAGATGACCGCGTGGCTGCCCTCCTCCACGGCCCTGGTCACCGCCATGGTCATGCCGCGATCCTTGAATGAGCCGGTCGGATTCAAACCTTCATATTTGACGTAGATATCCACGTCCTTGCCGGTCAGGCGCGGAATATGGTGCAGCCGGATCAGAGGCGTATTGCCCTCCCCCAGGCTGATGAGGCGCGTGTCATCGCGCACCGGCAGGCGGTCGCGGTATTTTTCTATCAGTCCGGTATAGCGTGTGCTCATGGCTTAAAAAACCCTGAAAAACTCAGCGTGCAAGCTGCTCCAGACGAATACGCGTCACCGGCGCGGAGATAGCCTTGAGCGCCTCGATGCGCGCGATCGCCTGATTGATGCGCTGTTCCAGCACGCGATGCGTCAGGATAATCACCGGCACGTCGCTGCCCTCCTGCGCCGGTTCCTTTTGCAGTATCGCCTCGATGCTGATTTCCTGATCGGCCAGAATGCGCGTGACGTCGGCCAGCACGCCGGGGCGGTCGGCGGCCTGCAAACGCAGATAATACGCCGTTTCCACCTGCTCCATCGGCAAAATCGGCAAATCCGACAGCGCGTCGGGCTGGAACGCGAGGTGCGGCACGCGGTTTTCCGGGTCCGAGGTCAGCGCGCGCACCACGTCCACCAGGTCCGCCACCACGGCGGAGGCGGTAGGCTCGGCGCCCGCGCCCGCACCATAGTAGAGCGTCGGGCCGACGGCGTCGCCGGTCACCACCACCGCGTTCATCACCCCGTCCACGTTGGCGATCAAGCGCCGCCGCGGGATGAGCGTGGGGTGTACGCGCAACTGCACGCCCGCCGGGGTGCGGCGCGCGATGGCGAGGTGCTTGATGCGGTAGCCGAACTGTTCCGCATAGCTCACGTCGTCGCGCGTCACGCGCGTGACGCCCTCGGTGTACACCTTGTCAAATTGCAGCGGGATGCCGAACGCAATCGCGGCCAGTATGGTGAGCTTGTGCGCGGCGTCCGTGCCCTCGATGTCAAACGCGGGATCGGCCTCCGCGTAACCCAGGCGCTGCGCCTCGGCCAGCACGTCGGCGAAATCCCGATCCTTGTCGCGCATTTCGCTGAGAATAAAATTGCTGGTGCCGTTGACGATGCCCGCCAGCCACTCGATGCGGTTGCCCGCCAAACCCTCGCGGATCGCCTTGATGATGGGGATGCCGCCGCCCACCGCGGCCTCGAACGCCACCATCACGCCTTTCGCGCGCGCGGCGCGGAAGATTTCGTTGCCGTGCCGCGCGATCAGCGCCTTGTTCGCGGTCACCACGTGCTTGCCGTTGGCGATGGCGTGCAGCACCAGTTCGCGCGCGGGGTCCATGCCGCCCATGAGTTCGGCCACAATTTCTATTTCAGGGTCGCTCACCACCTCCATCGGCTTGGCGGTAAGTTTTATCCCCGCGGTTTTGCAAATGCGCGCTTTTTTGAGGTCGCGCGCCGCCGCGTGGGTGACTTCAATGCCGCGACCGGCGCGGCGCGTGATCTCGCCCGCGTTGCGCGCCAGCACGTTGATCGTGCCGCCGCCCACCGTGCCGAGACCGAGCAAACCTATTTTGACGGGTTTCATAAAAACAGTGGCTAATGGCAAGCAGCAAGTAGCGAGTGTATTTTTTTCACTTGTAACTCGCCACTCGCAACTCGCCACTGCCTTTACGGAACATCTCGCGTATGCCGCGCACGGCCTGGCGCGTGCGGTGTTCGTTTTCAATCAGGCCGAAGCGCACATGGTCGTCGCCGTATTGCCCGAAGCCGATGCCGGGCGACACCGCGACCTTGGCCTGTTCCAGCAGTTTTTTGGCGAATTCCAGTGAACCGAGCTGGCGGTAGGGCTCCGGGATCGGCGCCCACACGAACATGCTGGCCCTGGGTTTTTCCACCGCCCAGCCCATCGAGTTCAGCCCCTCGCACAACACGTCGCGCCGGCTTTGATACATGGCGGCGATGTCGCGCACGCACTGCTGCGGGCCTTCCAGTGCGCTGATGGCCGCCACCTGGATCGGCGTGAACATGCCGTAGTCCAGATACGATTTCATGCGCGCCAGCGCCGCGACCAGCTTTTCATTGCCGCACATGAATCCCACGCGCCAGCCGGGCATGTTGTAGCTCTTGGACAGGGTGAAAAACTCCACCGCGACCTCCTTCGCGCCCGGCGCTTGCAAAATGGACGGCGCGACATAACCATCGAAGGCGATATCCGCATAAGCCAGATCATGCACCACCCAAATCTGATGCTCGCGCGCAATCGCAATCACCTTTTCAAAAAAATCCAGTTCCACGCATTGCGCCGTCGGGTTGCACGGGAAATTCAACACCAGCATTTTCGGTTTGGGCCAGGAATCCTTGATCGCCTTGTCCAGCTCGGCGAAAAAATCCACGCCCGGCACCAGCGGCACGTGACGGATGTCCGCGCCCGCAATCACGAAGCCGTAAGGGTGGATGGGATACGCCGGATTCGGCACCAGCACTGCATCCCCAGGCCCCACCGTGGCCAGCGCCAGATGCGCCAGGCCCTCCTTGGAGCCGATGGTGACGATGGCCTCCTTTTCAAGATCGAGGTCTACGTCGAAACGTGTTTTGTACCAATTGCAGATCGCGCGGCGCAGGCGCGGGATGCCGCGCGACAGCGAATAGCGGTGGGTGTCGCCGCGCTGCACCGTTTCCACCAGCTTGTCCACGATGTGCTGCGGCGTGGGCTGATCGGGATTGCCCATGCCGAAGTCAATGATATCCTCGCCGCGCGCGCGCGCCCTGGCCTTCAATTCATTGACGATATTGAAGACGTATGGCGGCAGCCGCTTGATTCTGGGGAAATCGTCCATCATGGTTTTTTTATAAGGCCCGGTAGACTGTTCTTTTCAAGCAGGATATAGTTTAAACGCTAACTGCCCGTAATGGAAGGAATTTAGGGCGCATGGAGCCGTTGGCGACGCGCCGGTTTATATCCTAAATGATTTACCCCGTTCCACCGAGAAACCCCATTACATGAAATTCCATCTGGAAGACGGCGCCGGGCGCTACAGCATCCTCTCCTACGCACCGGGCCGGATCACCGTCAAGCTGCCCGCGGCGGACCGGACGGCCTCTGCAGGACAGGAAATTCTTACCCAAAGCCTGATTATCTCGCCCGGACAACTGCTGCGCGGCTGGCCTCCGCAAAGCTGCGCCGAACTGCGCGCCGGGCACTTTGAACAGTTGATCGAATTGAATCCCGAAGTCGTATTGTTCGGGTCGGGCGCGCAGCTAATCTTTCCCTCCGCAAGCACCCTCGCCCCGCTCATCCGGCAAGGCATCGGCATCGAGGTCATGAGCACCGACGCCGCCTGCCGCACTTACAATCTTCTCATGGCCGACGGACGCCGCGTCGTTGCCGCGCTGCTCATGATATAACCTTAAAAATGCCGCTTTAAACCGGGTCTAAATTCATTCTCAGTGCCCCTTGCATCCCCCGGTAATCAGGCGTAGGCTGAAAAGTGTTGCACACATTTCCGGTCCAAAGGATTGGTAAATCCCCACGATGGGCCTGCCAGCCGGTCAGGCCCATCCCCAAGCCGTATGAGGAGGGCCTGATCATGATGTCACTCAGCAAATATCTCTGCGACGTACACTGCGTCGGCAAAATGAATATGTGGAAGGGTCACGAGCAACGGGCCGCGGACCAGCTCGACCGCATCTATCGCGCACTCGACGAGCATATCTACAACGTGCTCGTCATGGGCGATGAAGCCCACTATCGCCCGGAGACCTACGACGAAATCATGTCTCACGTCTGGGACGACTGGGCGGGCAACCCCGCGCTGCTCGATCTTACCAGTCAACAGATTGAAGAATACGTCACGCAGCGCACCAGCGCCTACACGCCACCGCTAAAAGAAAGTTATACCACCCCGCACGAAACCAGGGTCGTATAAATTAACTCCGCCTCCCCGGCCGCGACGCCGGAGCATACTCTGCTCCGGCGTACGCGATCTTTTTGCATAAAGATGGGAAGAAACCGTTCAGATATTACAGAGGCGCTTCAACTCCATATCGAAAGTCTGAAGGCTCGTGCAGAGCCCCTCCAGCGAGGACGCCATCATCAAGCCTGCTGACATGGCGGGAAAGGCAAAATTTCCAGCGGGTTTAGCTATATTCGGACACAAGAATTGTTAAAAATATAATAATAAACATATAGTTATATAATTCATTTAATCTAAAATCTCCTGTATTGATGTAATTAAATTACGTCATTTAGACGGCCTATTTCTAGTTGAGCGGCGCTGCCCGCCGCCCAACCCTCGTTCGAGCCGTCACCGCTCCCTCCGGTCGCGGCTGTCGCCCGCTCGTGATTACGGATAGAATCATTCTATCCTTAATCACTCGGGGTGCGCCTCAACTCGCGTCCCGTTATGTTTCAAGGCGCTGACACCACATGAAAAGAATCGTATGGATAATTATTGCAGTTGCAGCTGTCGGCTATTTTTCCAATTCCTATATGGAGAAAAGAGCCAAAAGAGAGGCAGAGCGCGCCGAAGTTGAAAGAGTTGAACATGCCACCAAGGCCGCCGTATCCCAAATGGCCTCGCGCACAAACTCAGTAACGGGCTGGGAAACAAATTTAAGCAAGGGCGAAAGATTCAGGTTCGAGCCAATCCTGACCGTAGAATTAGAGCGGCTTTGGTTGCAACAAAGGCCAATCCTCTTTATCGGCTCCATAAAGGACATCGCCACCCGCGATCAATCGCAGTATGTAGTTTTGGTGGAAAGAAGCCTTTTCAGTAGTTTCGACTATATGTTCGGAACCGAATTGCAGTTGTCGCTACTTTCCAATAAAGATAGGGTTGACTCCTTTCTCAAAGAGCATCCCGACCTATTCAAAGACTTTGGGTTCAAGAACGGCGTAGCAGTGGTAGCTCAAATTAACTCCATCAGAACTACCTATGTTTCCGGAGAGGAAGGAGAGCGGGAGGAAGTAAAAATCGGAGATGGAGAATTGATAGATCTCCTGTATACAGGAGATGTAAGATTTTGAAACATAACAAGCCCATCAACCCGGACAGCAAAAAGCGCCGCTCGTTCCTCGCTCTGCTTTCTTCCGCCAGTTACGCGAAACGTTAGCGTGCAATCGCCATAGTGAGGGGTGAAACGGAGAATAAAGGAGAGAAGAGATGGAAGTTACGAATGTTACCCATGTGTCTGGACCGTACCCAACCCTGTACCGCTTAAGGAGGCTCTGAATAATTCCATCCCTGGAATTCTCATAGCACGAAAAGCAACAATGTGATTTTTCTTTTCTTCATTTTTCAAATACTTGTGTATTTGAAAAATGGCGATGCCTCCTCCATGCATCGCACGGAAGCTCTAAATAAATCAGAGCTTCCTTAACCCTGCACTGTTGTGCGGATTCCGCCATGCTGCATCCGGGCTGTCTGCTTAAAGCTTCGTCTCCGGCAAATACTGCAACGGGTTTACCGGCTTGCCGTCTTTGCGGATTTGAAAGTGCAGCATGACGCGCTCGGCGCCGGTGCGGCCCATTTCGGCGATGCGTTGTCCGGCGCTGACTTGATCGCCCTCCTTCACCAGCAGCGTTTTATTGTGCGCGTAGGCGCTTAAGAAGGTGTTGTCGTGTTTGATGATGAGCAGTTGGCCCAGGCCCACCAGGCCGCTGCCGCTGTAGACCACGCGCCCGGGTGCGGCGGCCTGAATGGCCTGCCCTTCTTCGCCCGCGATGTTGATGCCCTTGTTGCCCGCGCCGAAGTTTCCCACTAGTTTGCCTTGCACGGGCCAGCGCCAGCTGATCACCTGTGAAGCGCCGGTTTCCTGGGCGCCTGGCGCGGTCTCCGCCGGGGTTGCTTTTTTATTTGTGGCGGTGCTCCCGGTCGAGGCGGCGGGCGGCGGGGTGGAGGATTTGGCCGCCACGGAAATATCCGCAGGAGGCGTAAGGCGCAACCGCTGTCCGGCGTAAATGCGGTAAGGCGGCGCAATGCGGTTCCACTGCGCGACTTCCTTGTAGTCCTGGCCGTAGTCCCATGCGATAGAGTACAAGGTGTCGCCTGATTTTACCGTGTAATAATCGGCTTGACCGGCTGAGCCGCGCATGCCGCTCACCGGGGCGTAACCTTCGTAACCGGCGCAGCCGGAGAGTATCAGCACGATGAACGCGGCGGCCCACACCCGTATCATCAGCGAAACGCAAAATAGGCGATGAGCGCCGCGAGCACCATGACCCAGCCGAGACGGTCTATGTAGCGGCGCAGCGCCTGCTCCATGCTCGCCCCGCCCCACTGCATCACGCCCGCGACCAGAAAAAACCGCGCGCCGCGCCCGATGCAGGAGGCGATCACGAACGGCAGCAATGGCATGGCGATCACACCCGCGGCGATGGTGAACATCTTGTAGGGAATAGGTGTGAAGGCGGCGATGAACATGGCCCAGAAGCCCCACTCCCTGAACCAGTCCTGCGCGTGTTGATAAGCCTCCACGTAATCCATGCGCTGTATCCACGGCTCGACGAAGGTAAACGCGTAGTGACCGATGAGATAGCCAAGCAAGCCGCCGAGCACCGATGCGGCGGTGGTGAGCGCGGCCAGGCGCCAGGCGCGCTCCGGCCGCGCCAGCGCCATGGGCGCGAGCATCACATCCGGCGGGACGGGGAAAAACGAGGATTCGGTAAAGCTTAAGAACGCGAGATACCAAGGGGCGTGGCGGTGACGCGACCAGCGCATCACCCGTTCATAAAGCGCGGAAAAGATGCGCATCAGGCCACCCCGCTCAGCAGCGGCACAAAGCTCACCCGCTCCAGCGCGCGGCGCTCATAACCTTGCGGCGTGCGCGTGACGAGCAGCAAATCCTGCGCGCCGGGCGCGCCCACGGGAACCAGCATACGCCCGCCGGTGGCAAGTTGCGCGATCAGCGCGGCGGGCACCTCGACGGAGGCCGCGGTGACGATAATGGCGTCATACGGCGCGTGTTCCGGCCAGCCGAGCCCGCCGTCGTCCTGCTTGACGTGAATGTTGCGCAGTTTCAGTTCCGCAAAACGCTTGCGCGCCTGTTTTTTCAACGCCTCGATGCGCTCCACGGTGTACACCTCGGCCGCCAGGCGCGCGAGGATGGCCGCCTGGTAGCCGGAGCCGGTGCCGATCTCCAGTATCTTTTCCGGCGCGCCTTCCAGCAGGGCTTCAGTCATGCGCGCGACGATGTAGGGCTGGGAGATGGTCTGGCCGTAACTGATGGGCAGCGCGGTGTCTTCATAGGCGCGGCTCGCCAGGGCCTCGTCCACGAACAGGTGGCGCGGCGTGTGGCGTATCGCGTCCAGCACGCCGGGGTGGCGGATGCCCTGCTCTTCCAGGCGCTGCACCAGACGCTCGCGCGTGCGCTGCGAGGTCATGCCGATGCCACGATGGGGCATCATGCGCCGCGCGCCTTTTTTTCCGGCATAGCGGCGAAAGACAAACCCTGCACCCAGTGCGCCACCTGGTCAAGCGCGCTGTAGCGCGTGAGATCCACCTGTATCGGCGTGACGGAAACATGGTTGCGCCGCACCGCGTAAAAATCCGTGCCGGGACCTGCGTCCTGCTCCGCCCCCGGCGGCCCGACCCAGTAGATGGTGCGCCCGCGCGGATCCGTGCCGCGTACCACCGGCTCGGCCTTGTGCCGGTGGCCGAGGCGCGTGGCCTCGAAGCCCGCGATCTGTTCCCACGGCAGGTCAGGCACGTTGACGTTCAGGATGGTGTCCGCGGGCAAGGGGTCGCTAAGCAGGCGCGTGATGAGCTGGCGCGTGACGCGCGCCGCGGTTTCGTAGTGCGCGCAGGCCGGGCCGATGAGCGACACGGCCAGCGCGGGCAGGCCCAGAAAACGACCCTCCATCGCCGCCGCCACGGTGCCGGAGTAAAGCACGTCATCGCCCAGGTTCGCGCCCCCGTTGATGCCGGCGATCACCATGTCAGGCTCGTGCTCCAGCAGGCCGGTGATGGCGAGGTGCACGCAATCGGTGGGCGTGCCGTCCACGCGGATCAGGTGCTCGCTGACGCGCACCGCGCGCAACGGCGCATCCAGGGTAAGAGAGTTGCTGGCGCCGCTGCGGTCGCGCTCCGGCGCCACCACCACCACGTCCGCCACCTCGCGCAGCGCCTGCGCCAGGCACACGATACCGGGCGCCTGGTAGCCGTCATCATTGCTGAGGAGAATTTTCATAGGCCGTGTGTACGCATATTATATGCAAGTACGGCGCACTGCTATACTTTGCGTCATGCCGAAATCCGCCACTGCTGCACTTTCCCCGGATCTCAACGCGCAGGTCTCGGCGCTGCACCGTATTCTGCCGCCGGAAGCGGTGCTGGCCGGCGCCGAAGAGTCGCGGCCCTATGAATGCGACGGGCTGACCGCCTACCGCAATCCGCCCGGTGTGGTGTGCCTGCCGGATAACGCCCATCAAGTACAGGAAATTCTGCGCCTGTGCGCCCAGATGCACGTTCCCGTGGTGGCGCGCGGCGCGGGCACGGGGCTGTCGGGCGGCGCGCTGCCGCTCAGCCACGGCGTGCTGCTGTCGCTTGCCAAGTTCACCCGCATCCTCGAACTAGACCCGGACAATCGCACCGCGCGCGTGGAGTGCGGCGTGCGTAATCTCGCCATTTCCGAGGCGGCCGCACCCTACGGCCTGTACTACGCGCCCGATCCCTCTTCGCAAATCGTCTGCACCATCGGCGGTAACGTGGCCGAAAATTCCGGCGGCGTGCATTGCCTGAAGTACGGTCTGACCGTACACAACGTGCTGGGACTCAAGCTGCTCACCATGAACGGCGAATTGCTGGAGCTGGGCGGCAACACGCTGGATACCCCCGGCTACGATCTGCTCGCCCTCCTGAACGGCTCCGAAGGATTGCTGGGCGTGATTCTGGAGGTGACGGTGAAGCTCCTCCCCAAACCGGAGCGCGCGCAACTGGTGCTCGCGGCGTTTCACGACGTCGCTCAGGCCGGTATGGCGGTGGGCGCCATCCTCGGCGCGGGCATCATTCCGGCGGGGCTGGAGATGATGGATAACCTCGCCCTGCGCGCGGCGGAGAACTACACCCGCGCCGGTTACCCGGTGGACGCCGCCGCCATCCTGCTGTGCGAACTGGACGGAGCCAACGAAGAAGTCTCCGAACTCATCATGCGGGTGCGCGACCTGCTGCTGGCTAACGGCGCTTACGAAGCGCATACCGCGCGCGATGAGACCGAACGCCTCAGGCTGTGGGCGGGGCGCAAATCCGCCTTTCCCGCCGTGGGACGCCTGGCCCCCGATTACTATTGCATGGACGGCACCATTCCGCGCAACCGTTTGCCGGAGGTGCTGACGCGCATCGCCGGACTGTCGCAACACTACAGGCTGCGCGTCGCCAACGTGTTTCACGCCGGTGACGGCAATCTGCATCCGTTGATCCTTTACGACGCCAATCAACCGGGCGAACTGAAACAAGCTGAAGAGTTCGGCGCGAAAATCCTGGAACTGTGCCTTGAAGTCGGCGGAACGATCACCGGCGAACACGGCGTGGGCGTCGAAAAGCTCAACCAGATGTGCGTCCAGTTTGCATCCGCGGAACTCGCCCAGTTTCACGAAATCAAATACGCCTTCGACCCCAAGGGGCTGCTCAACCCCGGCAAGGCCGTGCCCACCCTGCAACGCTGCGCGGAATTCGGCGCCATGCACGTGCACCACGGCAAGCTGCCGTTTCCCGGTCTGGAGCGTTTTTGATGGACGCCGATCACAGCGCCGCGCTGCTGGCTTCGGTGCAGGAGGCGCTGGCGCAAAAAATTCCGCTGCGGATCGCGGGCGGAAACAGCAAGGCCTTCTATGGCCGCCAGCCCGCGGGCAAGCCGCTCTCCATGGCGGATCATCGCGGCATCCTGCGCTACGAACCGGGTGAACTGGTCATCACCGCGCGCGCGGGCACGCCGCTGTCTGAAATCGAGGCCGCGCTCGACGCGCACCGCCAAATGCTGCCGTTCGAACCGCCGCACTTCGGCCCCGGCGCCACCCTGGGCGGAACCATCGCCTGCGGGCTGTCCGGCCCGCGCCGCCCTTACGCGGGAGCGGCACGCGATTTCGTGCTGGGCGTGAAGATCATCAACGGCAGGGGCGAGGTACTGAAATTCGGCGGCGAAGTGATGAAAAACGTCGCGGGCTTCGACGCCGCGCGGCTCATGACCGGCGCGCTCGGCACGCTCGGCATTCTGCTCGAAATCTCGCTCAAGGTCGCGCCCAAGCCGCACCATGAAGTCACGCTGACCAGAAGCTGTAGCGCGCAACAGGCGCTGGAAACCATGACCGCTTTGGCGCGTCAACCGCTGCCGCTCTCCGCCGCCTGTTTCAGCAACGATACCCTGTATCTGCGTTTGTCGGGCAGCGAAAGCGGCGTGCGCGCCGCACGGGAAAAAATCGGCGGCGATCTCTTTTCCGATCAGACGTCCTTCTGGCGGCAGGTGCGCGAACACACGCATGATTTCTTTAAAAGCGGAACATTATTGTGGCGCCTGTCACTGCCCCCCGCCGCGCCGCTTTTGTCGCTTCCCGGTCTATGGTTCATTGACTGGGGTGGCGCGCAGCGCTGGCTGAGAAACCCGCTGCCCGCGGACGTGATCCGCGCCACCGCCGTCAAGCTCGGCGGACATGCGATGCTGTTTCGCGGCGGGGAACACACCGGCTCGGTGTTCCATCCGCTCCCGCCCGCCCTGCTGGCCCTGCACAAGCGCCTGAAAAACGTGTTCGACCCGCAGGGCATTTTCAATCCGGGCCGGCTTTACGCCGAACTTTAAATCATGCAGACGCAACTCAACGCGGCCTATCTCAACACCGCCCAGGGCCGGGAAGCCGACGCGATTCTGCGCGCCTGCGTGCACTGCGGGTTTTGTAACGCCACCTGCCCGACTTATCAATTACTGGGCGACGAACTGGATGGCCCGCGCGGGCGCATTTATCTGATCAAATCGCTGCTGGAAGGGGCCGAGGTCACGCGCAAGACACAGACTCATTTAGACCGCTGTCTCACCTGCCGCGCCTGCGAGACGACCTGTCCCTCCGGCGTGGAGTACGGGCGTCTGGCGGACATCGGGCGCGGCATCATCGAAAAACAGGTGAAGCGTCCCTGGCGTGAACGCCTGAAGCGCCGCGCGCTGCGCGCAGTGCTGCCCTATCCCGTGCGCTTCAGGTTTCTGCTGCGTCTTGCCCGGCTGCTCGGCCCTCTGCTGCCCGGTTCATTGCGGCGCCGGATTCCGCCGAAACAACCGGACTCCGCCTGGCCCGTGCCGCGGCACGGCAGGCAAATGCTGATGCTGGACGGCTGCGTGCAGCCCGCCCTCAACCCTAACATCAACGCCGCCGCCGCGCGCGTGCTGGACAAACTCGGCATCAGCATCCAGCGGGAGGCCTTTGCGGGCTGCTGCGGGGCGCTGAGCTATCACCTGGGCGCGCATAAGGAGGCTGCAAGATTCATGCGCCGCAACATTGATGCGTGGTGGCCGCATATCGAACGCGGCGCGGAAGCAATCATCGTCACCGCCAGCGGCTGCGCGCCCATGGTGAAGGACTATGGCCTCGTGCTGCGCGACGACCCCGCCTACGCGGAGAAGGCCGCGCGCATCTCGGCCATCGCCAAAGACATCAGTGAAGTCCTGTCAGGACAGGATTTGAGCGCGCTCAAGCCAGCGCCGCCGCTCGGGAAAATCGCCTTTCATTCCCCCTGCTCGCTGCAGCATGGCCAGAAAATAACCAACGTGGCGGAAAGCCTGTTGAGCAAGCTCGGATTTGAATTGGCCCCCGTTGCCGGCGGCCACCTGTGTTGCGGCGCGGCGGGCGCCTACTCGATATTGCAACCGGAGTTGTCGCGGCAACTGCTCAACAACAAGCTTGCCGCATTGCAGTCCGGCAGTCCTGAATGCATCGCCAGCGCCAATATCGGCTGTCTTGTCCATATGCAAAGCGCAGCGAACATACCGGTAAAACACTGGATAGAACTTCTGGACGGCTGACCGTGGCTTATTTGATCCTCAAGATAGTTATTTCCGCCCTGATCATCGTGGCGGTGGCGGAACTCTCCAAGCGCAGCACGCTCGCCGGCGCGCTGCTGGTGTCGCTGCCGGTGATTTCGCTGCTGGCCCTCACCTGGCTCTATATAGATACCCAGGACACGGCCAGGGTCGCGCGGCTCTCGCAAAGCATCTTCTGGCTCGTCCTCCCCTCCTTTTCCCTGTTTCTGGCCTTGCCGGTGCTGCTAAAAAAGGGGTTAGGCTTTTATCCCGCGCTGGCGATTTCCAGCGCTATCACGCTGGGGCTGTACTTTGTTATGATTCTTGTCCTGAAACGATTCAATGTCCAACTGTAACTGTTTTCATAAAAATATAATTCCATGACGATAACATCCTTCCACCCTCCACGCCGCACCTTGATGGGCCCCGGCCCGTCCGATGTCAACCCGCGCATACTGGAGGCGATGTCGCGCCCCACCATCGGTCATCTTGATCCGGTGTTTGTTTCCATGATGGACGAGATGAAGGCGCTGTTGCAATACGCCTTCCAGACCAAAAACCCGCTCACCCTGCCCGTCTCCGCACCCGGTTCGGCGGGCATGGAGATGTGTTTCGTGAACCTGGTCGAGCCCGGCGACAAGGTGATCGTGTGCCAGAACGGCGTGTTCGGAGGCCGCATGAAGGAAAACGTGGAGCGCTGCGGCGCAAGCGCCGTCATGGTAGAGGACGCCTGGGGGTCCGCGGTGGACGCAAACAAGCTGGAACAGGCGTTCAAGAAAAATCCTGACGCCAAACTTGCCGCCTTCGTACACGCGGAAACCTCCACCGGCGCGCAATCCGACGTAAAAACCCTGGTTGAAATCGCGCACCGTCACGGCGCGCTCGTCATCGTGGACGCCGTCACCTCGCTCGGCGGATCAAAGCTCAAAGTGGACGAGTGGAACGTGGATGCCATCTACTCCGGTTCGCAAAAGTGCCTGTCCTGCACCCCCGGATTATCCCCGGTGAGCTTCAGCGAACGCGCGGTGGAAAAAATCAAGGCGCGCAAGACCAAAGTGCAAAGCTGGTTCCTGGATTTGAATCTGGTGATGGGTTACTGGGGCAGCGGAAAGCGCGCCTATCATCACACCGCGCCGATCAACGCCCTGTACGGCCTGCACGAGGCGCTGGTCATTTTGCAAGAAGAAGGCCTGGAAAACGCCTGGGCGCGCCACGAACGCAATCATCAGGCGCTGAAGGCGGGCATCGAGGCGATGGGCTTGCGCTTCGTGGTCAAGGAAAACGAGCGCCTGCCGCAGTTGAATTCAATTTATATCCCCGACGGCGTGGATGACGCCGCGGTGCGCGCCGCGCTGCTCAACGACTACAACCTGGAAATCGGCGCGGGGTTAGGCGTCATGGCGGGAAAAATCTGGCGCATCGGCCTGATGGGCTACGCCAGCAACCCCACCAATGTGCTGTTCTGCCTGAGCGCGCTGGAGGAAACGCTGGCGCGCCTCAATGCGCCTATCAAACGCGGAGTAGCCGTCGCCACGGCGCGCAAGCGGTTGTCTTAGCTTGTCGTGCCGAGCAACTTTTGCATGCGTGCGAGCGCCTCGCGCAAATTATCCATGCTGGTGGCGAACGACAGCCGCAGGTAGCCCGGCGCGCCGAAGGCCGAGCCCGGCACCAGCGCCACGCCGGTTTCGTTCAGCAGATATTCGGCCAGCGCCACGTCGTCCTTCACACCCAGTGTTTCGATCGCGTCTTGCACCCTGGGGAAAGAATAAAACGCGCCCGGCGACGGCAGGCATTGCACGCCTTTGACGCGGTTCAATTCCTTCACTACAAACGCGTGGCGCTCCTTGAACTGGCGCAGCCAATCCTTCATAAACGACTGATCGCCTTCCAGCGCCGCCTGCGCCGCGGCCTGTGAAATCGAGGCCGGATTGGAGGTGCTTTGCGACTGGATGTTCTTCATCGCCTCAATCAGCGGCTTCGGCCCCGCCGCATAGCCGATGCGCCAGCCGGTCATCGAATAACTCTTGGATACGCCGTTGATGACCACCGTGCGGTCATACAATTCCGGGCAGGCGTTGAGTATGTTGCTGAACGGTTCGCCGCTTAACAGGATGTGTTCGTAAATATCATCGCTGGCAATTAACGCGTGCGGATGGCGGCGCAGCACTTCACCCAGCGCGGCAAGCTCGGCGCGGGTGTAGGTCGCGCCGGTCGGGTTGGAGGGGCTGTTCAGCACCACCAGGCGCGTTTTGGGCGTGATGGCGGCTTCGAGTTGCACCGGGGTAATCTTGAACTGCTGTTCGATGCCCGCGTGCACAATCACCGTCCTGGCCTCGGCCAGCAGCACCATATCCGGGTACGACACCCAGTAGGGCGCGGGGATGATGACCTCATCGCCCGGATTGAGCAGCGCCTGCGCCAGGTTATAAAAGCTGTGCTTGCCGCCCGCCGACACCAGCACCTGATCCGGGGTATAATCGAGACCGTTCTCGCGCCGCAATTTGGCCGCGACGGCCTGTTTCAGCCCCGGCGTGCCGTCCACCGCGGTGTATTTGGTAAAGCCGGCCTGTATCGCCTTGATCGCCGCCTGCTTGATATGATCGGGGGTGTCGAAATCCGGCTCGCCCGCGCCGAGGCCGATGATGTCCTTGCCCGCCGTCTTGAGCGCGGCGGCGCGCGCCGTGACGGCGAGCGTGGCGGACGGCTTGATGAGCGCTACGCGCCTGGAAAGTTGCACGTCCAAACTGGAAATCCCTCAACTATGACCCAAAATTTACTTACTATACTTGATTGAACGCGCAACCAGAATCCCCCATGAATGAAAAACGCCCGGACTTCGCCCTGAGCACGCGTTTCAGCCCCGCCGGCGACCAGCCGGAGGCAATCGCACGCCTGGTGGAAGGGCTGCGCGACGGCCTCGCGCGCCAGACCCTGCTCGGCGTCACCGGCTCCGGCAAGACCTACACCATCGCCAACGTCATCCAAACCGTGCAGCGCCCGGCGCTGATCCTCGCGCCCAACAAAACCCTGGCCGCGCAGTTGTACGGCGAGATGCGCGAGTTCTTTCCGCACAACGCGGTGGAGTATTTCGTGTCCTATTACGATTACTACCAGCCGGAGGCCTACGTCCCCTCCTCCGACACCTACATCGAAAAAGACGCCTCGATCAACGAGCACATCGAACAGATGCGCCTGTCTTCCACGCGCGCGCTGCTGGAGCGCGAAGACGCCATCATCGTCGCCACCGTGTCGGCGATCTACGGCCTGGGCGACCCGCAGTCCTACCTCGGCATGGTGTTGCACCTGAAACGCGGCGACAAGGTGGACCAGCGCCACATCCTGCGCCGCCTGACCGAGCTGCAGTACACGCGCAACGACATCGAGCTGGCGCGCGCCACCTACCGCGTGCGCGGCGAGGTGATAGACGTCTATCCGGCCGAATCCGACAGCGAGGCGGTGCGTATCGAGCTGTTCGACGACGAGATCGAAACGCTCAGCTACTTCGACCCGCTCACCGGTGAAGTCCTGCGCCGCGTGCCGCGCCTGACCGTTTACCCGAAATCGCATTACGTCACCCCGCGCGAAATCATGCTGGGCGCGGTGGAGCAGATGAAAACCGACCTGCGCCTGCGCCTGGAAGAGTTGTACGCGGCCAACAAACTGGTCGAGGCGCAGCGCCTGGAGCAGCGCACGCGCTTTGACATGGAGATGATACTGGAACTCGGCTACTGCCCCGGCATCGAAAATTATTCGCGTTATCTGTCCGGCCGCGCACCCGGCGAACCGCCGCCGACCCTGCTCAGCTACCTGCCGTCCAACGCCCTGCTCATCATAGACGAAAGCCACGTCACCGTGCCGCAGGTCGGCGCCATGTACAAGGGCGACCGTTCGCGCAAGGAAACCCTGGTGCAATACGGCTTCCGCCTGCCGGTGGCGCTCGACAACCGGCCGTTGAAATTCGCCGAGTTCGAACAACATCCGTTTCAGGTGATCTACGTCTCCGCCACGCCGGGCCCGTACGAACTGGAACGCTCCGGCGCGGTGGCCGAACAGGTGGTGCGCCCCACCGGCCTGGTGGACCCCGAAATCGAGGTGCGTCCCGCCGCCACCCAGGTGGACGACCTGCTGTCCGAAATCACCCGGCGCGTGGCGCGGCACGAGCGCGTGCTGGTCACCACCCTCACCAAGCGCATGGCCGAAGACCTCACCGACTATCTAACCGAACACGGCGTGAAGGTGCGCTATCTGCACTCCGACGTCGAAACCGTAGAGCGGGTCGAAATCATCCGCGACTTGCGTTTGGGAACCTTCGACGTGCTGGTGGGCATCAATTTATTGCGCGAGGGGCTGGACATGCCGGAAGTGTCGCTGGTCGCCGTCCTCGACGCCGACAAGGAAGGCTTTTTGCGCTCCGAGCGCTCGCTGATTCAGACCATCGGCCGCGCCGCGCGCCACATCCACGGCAAGGCGATCCTGTACGCCGACCGCATTACCGGCTCCATGCAGCGCGCCATCGCCGAAACCGAACGCCGCCGCGCCAAACAGACCGCTTATAACAAGAAACACGGCATCACCCCGCGCGGCATCCAGAAGGCCGTCGCCGACATCATGGAAGGCGCGCGCGCGCCGGAGCAGCCCAGGCGCTACGCCCGATCCGCGGAGGAAAGCGCCGATTACCTCGCGCTCCCGCCCGAAAAGGTAGTGCAGAAGATCAAAAAACTGGAACAACAGATGCACAAACACGCGCGCGACCTGGAATTCGAGGAAGCGGCGGAAGTGCGTGACCAGATTAAGGCGTTGCGCGAACAACTGTTCGGCCTCACCCAGCGCAAGGCAGTTTAACCACAGCTTCATAAACTGCGCTCAGGCGTGATAAAATGCGCCGTAATTAAAGTTCACAGGCGCGTAGCTCAGTGGTAGAGCACTACCTTGACATGGTAGTGGTCGGTGGTTCGATCCCACTCGCGCCTACCACCTAAACCCAGTTACGAGTAGCGAGTGGCGAGTAGCGAGCAACAGATAAATGACCCCTAGCCACTCGCCACTCGCCACTCGCCACTGTCTTTAACATGCCCATCATCACCCTCCCCGACGGCAGCCGCCGCGAGTATCCGCAGCCCGTCACCATCAAGGACGTCGCCGCCTCCATCGGCGCGGGGCTGGCCAAGGCGGCGCTGGCGGCCAGGGTGGACGGGAAGCTGGTGGATATGTCGTACACGCTCGACCACGATGCGAGCGTCGCCATCGTCACCGACAAAAGCCCCGAGGCGCTGGAGGTGATCCGCCATTCCAGCGCGCACCTGCTGGCGCAGGCGGTGAAGGAGCTGTTCCCCCGGGCGCAGGTCACCATCGGCCCGGTGATTGAGGATGGCTTTTACTATGACTTCGCCTTCGAGCGCCACTTCACGCCGGAGGATATGGCCGCCATCGAGGCGCGCATGAAGCAGCTGGCGGACCAGGATTTTCCCGTGACGCGCACCGTCATGCCGCGCGAGCAGGCGATCAAATTTTTCCGCGACATGGGGGAAGAGTACAAGGCGCGCATCATCGAGGACATCCCCGCCGGCGAGGAGCTTTCCCTCTACAAACAAGGCGATTTCATAGACCTGTGCCGCGGCCCGCACGTGCCCGGCACCGGCAAGCTCAGGGCGTTCAAGCTCACCAAGGTCGCGGGCGCGTACTGGCGCGGCGACTCGAAAAACGAGATGCTGCAACGCATCTACGGCACCGCCTGGCTCAACGAAAAAGACCTCAAGGCCTATCTGAACCGTCTGGAGGAAGCCGAGAAACGCGACCATCGCAAGCTCGCCAAACAACTTGGCCTGTTTCACTTCCAGGAAGAAGCGCCGGGCATGGTGTTCTGGCACGAGCACGGTTGGCGCATCTATCAGGAGGTCACCGGCTACATGGCCGCGCTGTGGCGCGAGCACGGCTACCAGGAGATACGCACCCCGCAGGTGGTGGACCGCTCGCTGTGGGAAAAGTCCGGGCACTGGGAAAAATTCAAGGAACACATGTTCATCACCGAGTCGGAGAAGCGCCTGTACGCGGTGAAGCCGATGAACTGCCCGTGCCACATTCAGGTCTACAACCAGGGGCTGAAAAGCTACCGCGACCTGCCGCTGCGCCTGGCCGAGTTCGGCTCCTGCCACCGCAACGAACAGTCCGGCGCGCTGCACGGCCTGATGCGCCTGCGTAATTTCGTGCAGGACGACGCGCACATCTTCTGCACCGAAGACCAGATGCAGGGTGAAGTGTCCGCGTTCATCGTCCTGCTGCATCAGGTGTACCGCGATTTCGGCTTCAAGGACATCATCTACAAGCTTTCCACCCGCCCGCCGCAGCGCATCGGCTCGGACGAGGCATGGGACAAGGCCGAACACGCGCTGGAACAGGCGCTCAACGCCAAACAACTGCCGTGGGATTTACAGCCGGGCGAAGGTGCGTTCTACGGCCCCAAGATCGAATTCTCGCTCAAGGACAGCATCGGGCGCATCTGGCAGTGCGGGACCATTCAAATAGACTTCGCCATGCCGGCCCGCCTCGGCGCCCACTACATCGCCGAGGACGGCTCCAGGCAGACGCCGGTGATGCTGCACCGCGCCATCCTGGGTTCGCTGGAACGCTTCATCGGCATTCTGATCGAGGAATACGCCGGGGCCTTCCCGCTCTGGCTCGCGCCGGTGCAGGCCGTGGTGATGAATATTACCGATAATCAGGCCGGGTATGCCGGGCAATGCGTGGAAATGCTGAAAAAACAAGGACTCAGGGTAAAATCAGACTTGCGCAATGAGAAGATAGGCTTTAAAATCAGGGAGCATACACTGCAACGTGTTCCCTATCTCCTGGTCGTGGGAGACCGGGAGACCGAAAACCGCACCGTGGCCGTGCGCACCCGGCAAGGCGGCGACCTGGGGCCGATGACGCTGGAGGCCTTTGTGGAGCGAAGCCGTACCGAGATCGCGCACCGCGGCCATGCTGTTTTAGAGACTTGACGAGGAGGAAGCACCTATCGCTGCGGAAAGAGACACCCGGCTCAATGATGAAATCACCGCCCCGGAGGTGCGCCTGATCGGGGCCAACGGCGAGCAGATCGGCATCGTGCCGGTCGAGGAAGCCAGGAAACTGGCCTATGACGCCGAGCTGGATTTGGTGGAGATCGTACCCAACGCCAAACCGCCGGTATGCCGCATCATGAATTACGGCAAGTTCCTGTTCGAAGAAAACAAGAAGCGCCATCAGGCCAGGAAAAAGCAGAAGCAGATACAGGTCAAGGAAGTCAAGTTCCGCCCTGGCACCGAGGAAGCCGACTATCAGGTCAAGCTGCGCAACCTGGTGCGCTTTCTGAACGAGGGGGACAAGGCCAAGGTCACGCTCCGCTATCGCGGGCGCGAACTGGCGCATCAACAACTGGGGGTCAGTTTGCTGAAGCGTATTGAAACCGATCTGGCGGAAGTCGGCACGGTGGAGCAATTCCCCAAGATGGAAGGCAGGCAGATGATCATGGTGATCGCGCCCAAGGCCGCACGGCGCAGCGCTGCATCCTGACGGACTGGGCGGTATTTAGCAGCATATTTAGTATTTAGAGAGCGATATAAGTTATGCCAAAACTGAAAACCAACAGCGGCGCGGCCAAGCGCTTCAAGCGCACGGCCTCGGGCGGATTCAAGCACCGCCAGTCGCATCATAGACACATCCTCACCAAGAAGAACGCCAAGCGTAAACGCCTGCTCGGCGGCACCCTCATGGTGGATGACTCCGACGTCGCGGGTTTGCGCCGTCTGTTACCCTACAGTTAAGAGGTCGTCATGCCAAGAGTTAAACG
>QZKM01000033.1 GCA_003599485.1 Gammaproteobacteria bacterium | reverse complement strand
TCACCATCCAAGCCCACAGCCGATTCCATCAGGAACACGGCCTTGAGACCGTTACCCAAAGACTCCCAGCCCTTGATGCCCAGGCGCGAACCGTTGCTGGCGACACTCGTCTTGCGTCCGGCGGTACCCGTGCCGTCAGCGTCAGTGGATTCAATTGCCGCATTGGCCTGACCGTAAATGGTTACGTTGCCTTCATCGGCCATCGCAGCCGGAGCGGCGAACGCGCCCGCGATTGCAACTGCAAGAAGTTTCTTCTTCATTTCGTTCTCTCCTTAAAAAATTTTTTAGATGTACACTTCTACAAACTGCTCTAGAGTCAATTGACGTCAGTTGACCTCGGCAACATACCATAGCCGGAGGCGGGATTGCAACACTTTATTTATAAAAAAACCACACCCAAACGGCCTTATGTTGCATAAATACAACAAGTAGCCCGGATGGAATGAAATGGAATCCGGGAGTTGGAACGACACCCGGACTCCGTCTGCCTGCGCAGGCAGGCTGCGCTGCATCCGGGCTGCCGGGTTAATGTGGGGCCAATAGTGATATGGTAAACTGATTTTTGGAGGAGACTGCAAAATGAAATTCCAGCGCATCACCATCAGCCCCGATCAAATGGGGGGAGCGCCCTGCATACGTGGCCTCCGTATCCCGGTAGCAACCGTCGTAGGGATGGTGGCGGAAGGCATGGCCCAGCAGGAAATCCTCCGCGCCTTTCCCGATTTGCAGGCTGAGGATATACGCGAAGCCCTGCAATACGCCGCAGAAGCCGTGCGGGAGCGGGAGCTGCCGCTGGTAAAGGCATCTTGAAGTTTTTGGTGGATAATGCACTGTCACCCGCTGTTGCCGAAGGATTGCGAGCAGCGGGATATGATGCCTCCCATATACGGGAGCGCGGTTTACAGTCCGCCAAAGACGAGGTGGTAATCGAGTTGGCCGCCGCGGAAGGCCGCATCCTGCTTTCTGCAGACACGGACTTTAGCGCCTTGCTTGCATTGCGCGACAGCAGTTCCCCATCCTTTGTTTTGTTCCGGCGCGAGATAGAACGCAGGCCGGAACATCAATTGGCGATTCTGCTTGCCAATATAGAATCCCTCCGCAAGGAGTTGGAGCAAGGTAGTGTCGTGGTTATCGAGCAAAGCCGTATTCGCGTGCGCCCCCTTCCCTTGGGCGGGCCTGGTTAAAACGACACCCGGACTCCGTCTGCCTGCGCAGGCAGGCTGCGCTGCATCCGGGCTGCGCGGCTGGTTTAAATGGAATTTGTGAGCGGGTCAAACCCGTGAGGAAAAGTGTATTGAGCACACCCGGACGCAACGACCCCTGCCCGTGCGGCAGCGGGTTGAAATACAAAAAGTGCCACGGCGCGGCGCGGCCTGCCGCGCTTAAATCAAATCCCCCCTCCGCCCCTCTTTTGCAAAGGGGGGGACAAGCAGAGTTAGCGCGGAGCGCAGCTCCGCGACCGTGCGGCGACTGTTCGCTGTGCTGCGACGGCTGGCTCAGGACGCGCGTGCTGGGGAAGGATATTTATTTGGGCCATCCGTGCCCGTACAGCGACGGGCATCACTGCACTATCCATGAACAACGTCCGCAGGATCCGTGCCGGGTATTTTTCTGCGGCTGGGCGGAGGCGGGGAGCCCGCTGCCCGAGTGGATGCAGCCGAACAAATCCGGCGTGATTGTGCTCACCGGGCGCTCGCAGTGGCGCGGCAAGCCGGTGGACGTGCTGGTGTCGGCCGGGCGCGACCCGGATGAAAAGGTGCTGGCCTGGTACCAGAGATACTCGATGGAAACCCTGCGCCCGTTTCTGTATCAGCGTAACGAGCGCTGGTTCGGCTTCGGCCCGCAGGAATTTTTAAAAGATATCGCCGAGAAAGAGGCGCGCGGCGAGGCGTTGTGGACGTAAAAGCAGGGGAAAGGGAAAAGGGCAAAGATACAAGGAAAAAGGCAAAAGGGCCTGGGGTCAGGTTTTGTTTCCCCTTTCCCCTTGTATCTTTGCCCTGTTGTTATGGCTGGGGGACTTGGATTCGAACCAAGGTTGGCGGAGTCAGAGTCCGCAGTCCTACCGCTAGACGATCCCCCAATGACTACAGGGCAAAGGGAAAAGATACAAGGGAAAAGGGGGCGCCGGCAAGTTACTTTGATGTCTTCAAACTTAACTTTTTAACAATGCCCTGAAGCATTTTGGCTAATTCTGTTGCCTCTTTTATATAGTCCTTGGCTTTTGCTTTGTTAATCAGCCCTAACTCGACGCCTATGTAAAGCTGTGTGCGCAATTCGCCGCATGAGCCCTTGGCGATTTTCAGGAAGTGAGCATACTCTTTGGATGTATTGCGCTCATATCCTTCGGCAATGTTCGAGGGTACAGACAGTGCCGCCCGCGTAATCTGATCTTTGAAGCCGAATTCCCGGCAAGTTTCCAGGGCGCGGTATATTTCAACGCACAGACGGCAACTTCGTTTCCATACATCCAGGCTCTCAAAGGAGTCCACTCCCTTTGCCCTTGTATCTTTCCCCTTTTCCCTGCATGGTGTTATCGTTTCGAATACTGCGGCGCCCTTCTTGCCTTGTGCAGGCCCACTTTTTTGCGTTCGACTTCGCGCGCGTCGCGCGTGACCAGGCCTTCCTTGCGCAGCGGGGCGCGCAGGGTTTCGTCGTAGGCGATGAGGGCGCGCGCGATGCCGTGGCGGATGGCGCCGGCCTGGCCGATGTTGCCGCCGCCGTGCACGTTGACGTGCACGTCGAAGTTGCCGGTGAGCTTCACGGCTTCGAGCGGCTGGCGTACCACCATGCGCGCGGTTTCGCGGCCAAAATAGTTTTCAATGGAGCGGCCGTTGATGGTGATCGCGCCTTTGCCTTTGCTTAAGCGCACGCGCGCGGTGGAGCTTTTGCGCCGGCCGGTGCTGCTGGGAGTGTGTGCCATGTGTGTTTCCAGGTTAGATATTTAACGGCTTGGGTTGCTGCGCGCTGTGCGGGTGCGCGGCGCCCTTGTAGACTTTGAGCTTGCGGAACATCGCGCGCCCGAGCGGGTTTTTGGGCAGCATGCCCTTGACCGCGGTTTCCAGCACGCGCTCCGGCCTGGTTTGCAGCAGCTTGCCCAGGGTGGCGGTCTTTAAATTGCCGATGGTGCCGGTGTGCTGCTGATACAGTTTGTCATTCAGCTTGTTGCCGGTGACGCGCAGCTTTCCGGCGTTGACCACCACGATGAAGTCGCCGGTGTCCACGTGCGGGGTGTATTCGGGCTTGTGTTTGCCCTTGAGGCGCAGCGCGATGGCGCTGGCCAGCCTGCCCAGGGTTTTGCCGTCGGCGTCCACCACGTACCAGCCCTGCTGGACGGTTTCGGGCCTGGCGTTAAAGGTCTTCATCATCGTCTCCAAAAACTCAAACTCGCTGCAAAGAACCGGAAATTTTACAGGAAAGCGCGCGGCGCGGCAAGGGCCGCAGCCTGTTCCGGTCAGGCCATGAGCCGGCGGCGCAGCAGGAGGCAGGCGAAATACAGGCCGGCCGCGGCGTAGAGGGTGAGTACGGCGAGGTGGAGCAGGGGCTGGCTGTGCGGTGCGCCGGTCATGAGCGGGCGCACCAGCTCCACGGCATGGGTGAGCGGCAGGATTTGCGCGCCCCATTGCACGGCGTCAGGCATGGCGTCGAGGGGAAAGAAGGTGCCGCTCAACAGAAACATGGGGGTGATGACGAGGGTGAAGTAATACACGAAAAAGTCGTAGCTCCTGGCGAAGGCGGTGACGCACAGCGCGAGCGCGGCAAAGGATGCGCCCGCGAGCAATACCAGCGGCAGCACCCACAGGGCGTTCATGCCGTGCACCAGCCCCAGGGCCGCCGCGACCGCGAGGATGGGTGCGGCCGAGATCAGGCTTTTGGTGGCGGCCCAGAGCATTTCACCCAGCACGATGTCGTCCACCATGAGCGGCGTGGCGAGCATGCCGCCCCAGGTTTGCTGGTGCGCCATGCGCGTGTAGGCCGAGTACAATCCCTCGAAGGTGGCGGTATTCATGGCGGAGGCGCACACCAGGCCCGATGCGAGGAACACGCTGTAGGGCATGCCCTGCATCTCGCCCACAAACACGCCGAGGCCGAAGCCGAGCGCGAGCAGATACAGCAGCGGCTCGACGAAGTTGCCGACCATGGAGGGGCCGAACAGCTTGCGCCACACCAGAAAATTGCGCCGCCACACGGGTATCCAGCGCAGGCTTAGGGCGGGGAATAACAAATTCATTTAAAAATTCCGTCATTCCCGCGTACGCGGGAATCCAGGGGTTATAAAATCTCGCTCCATAAATCCCGCCAAAGAGGGTTTGTTGCCCCGATCAAGGAAATTTTCCAAGCTCTTCGCCATTTCTTAATCTGTTTTTCCCGTGTAATGGCGGCCATCATTGTAAGAATATACTGGATTCCCGCTTTCGCGGGAATGACGGAAAAAATGGATTAATCGCGCAAATCGCGTCCGGTGAGTTTGAGGAATACGTCTTCCAGGTTGGCCGGACGGTGGATGTAGCGCAGGCTGGGGCGCGCGGCGAGGTCGTCCAGCAACTCACGCATGTCGTGGGCGTAGCAGAATACGGTTTCGCCAATGCGCTCCGCGCGCTCCACGCGCGCGCGCGCGTGAGTGTTGAACCAGGTTTCGACATCGGCGCCGTACACCTCGATCACTTGCGGTTCGATGTGGCGCCCGATCAGCCCCGCCGGGCTGTCTTCGGCCAGGATACGGCCATGATCCATCACCGCGATACGCTGGCACAGGCGCTCGGCCTCTTCCATGTAGTGCGTGGTGAGAATCAGGGTCTTGCCTTGCGTCATCAGCGTGCGCAAGCGCTGCCACAGCATCTGGCGCGCCTGCGGATCGAGGCCGGTGGTGGGCTCGTCGAGCACCAGGAGTTCCGGGTCGTTGATGAGCGCGCGCGCCAGGGTAAGGCGGCGCTTCATGCCGCCGGACAGGGTGTTGATGCCGGCCCGCGTCTTGCTCTCCAGCGCCGCGAAATGCAGCACCTCTTCAATGCGCCGTTCCAGCGCGGGGCCGGACAGGCCGAAATAGCTGGCGTACACGCGCAGATTTTCGATGACGGTGAAATCGGGGTCGAGATTGTCCTGCTGCGGCACTACGCCCACGCGCGCGCGCATCTCACGCGCCTGTACGGGAATCGGGTAGCCCAGCACTGCAAGCGTGCCGCCGTTCGGTGGCGTGGCGCCGAGCAGCATGCGCAGCGTGGTGGTTTTACCCGCGCCGTTCGGGCCGAGCAGGCCGAAGCAGAGTCCGGAGGGGATGTCGAGGTCTATGCCGTCTACCGCGGGCGCGCCATTGTAGAGTTTGCTCAGTCCGCGCGCGGTGACGGCGTTGCACGTGGGGGACGCCGCCTGTGGCATGTTCAAATACGCAGCCGCTCGACGGGGCGGCCGTGTTGTAAATGCTCCTCAATGATCTCGTCTATGTCTTCCTTGTCCACGTAGCTGTACCACACGCCCTCGGGATAGACCACGATGACCGGTCCTTCCTCGCAGCGGTCCAGGCAACCTGCATTGTTGATGCGCACCTTGCCGTCGCCGCCCTTGCGCGCGAGGCCGAGTTCATGCACGCGCTGTTTGGCGTAATCGCGCATCGCCTGCGCGCCGCAGTTGTTGCAGCAGGTTCTGCCTTCCTCGCGCTGGTTGGTGCAGAAAAAGACGTGGTAGCGGTAATAGGGTTCGCTCATAGCGGGGTTGCGCCGGAAAAAAGCTATTATAAACGCTTGCGCGCCGCCATGCGCCGCATGATACTTTAACCATGACCATTCGTTCCTACAGCCTGGCCGACCGGATTTTGATGGGGCTGGATGAGGCGTTGCGCACGGTGTGCGCGCCCGCTTCCGCGCAGCGGCCCGCGCCCGGGCCGGCGGACTCAAGCGATGCGAAACTGGACGCAGGCAGCCAGGCCGAGGCGGCGCGGCTGATGCGCGTCAATCACGCGGGTGAGGTGGCGGCGCAGGCCTTGTATCGCGGCCATGCCTTGAGCGCCGGAAAACCGGAACTGCGCGCGCACATGGAGCGCGCGGCGGCGGAAGAAAACGATCATCTGGCCTGGTGCGAACAGCGCGTGCGCGAGCTGGGCGGACGCACCAGCGCGTTGAATCCGGTGTGGTACGCCGGGTCGTTCGCCATCGGGCTGGTTTCGGGCCTGGCCGGCGATAAATGGAGCCTGGGCTTTGTGGTCGAGACCGAACGCCAGGTGGTGCGCCACCTTGATAACCATATCGCGCGCCTGCCCCAAGAGGACGGGAGAAGCCGCGCGATACTGGAGGCGATGCGCGCGGACGAGGCGATGCATGCGACCCAGGCGGTGGAGGCGGGAGCGGCGGAGTTGCCGCAGCCGGTGAAAAGGCTCATGGCGCTGAGCGCCGGGGTGATGACGGGTACGGCGTACTGGTTGTAAGCGCGGAAATAACGGCTTTCAACCCCTCTCCCCGTTTGCGCGGGGAGAGGGGGAGACAGATTCTAGCGCGCGAGGTTGCGGCCGTAGAAAATTTCCGACATCTCGCGCTTCAGGCTTTGCTTGATGCGCTCGCGTTCCTTGGGTTCCAGCTCCGCCTCGGTGGTGCCGAACAGATAGTTGTCCAGCCCGAACTCCTTCAGGATCATCTTGGTGTGGAAGATGTTTTCCTGGTAAACGTTCACGTCCATCATCTGGTAGCGCTCACGCGTGTCGCGGTCTATGAAGTTCTGGATCGAGTTGATGTTGTGGTCTATGAAAATCTTTTTGCCGGTGACGTCGCGCGTGAAGCCGCGCACGCGGTAGTCCATGATGACGATGTCCGAGTCGAAGCTGTGCACCAGATAATTCAAGGCGCGCAGCGGTGAGATGCGTCCGCAGGTGGACACGTCAATGTCGGCGCGGAAGGTGCTGATGCCCTTGTCGGGATGGCTCTCCGGGTAGGTGTGCACGGTGATGTGGCTCTTGTCCAGATGCGCCACCACCGATTCGCGCGCGGCGGGCTCCGGGGCGCGCATCAGGTCCGGCAGCGGGCCGGGACCTTCGGCGCCGGTGGCCTCGGCGGGGATCACCGCCTCTTCGGAGATGAGCATGGTCACGCTCGCGCCCTGCGGGTCGTAGTCCTGGTGCGCGATGTTGAGAATGTTGGCGCCGATGATGTGGCACACCTCGGTGAGGATGTGTGTGAGGCGCTCGGCGTTGTAAGCCTCGTCAATGTACTTGATGTACGCGAGTTGCTGCGCCTCGGAGGTGGCGTAGCACATATCGTAGATGTTGAAGCTCAAGGTCTTGGTCAGGTTGTTAAAGCCCTGCAGCTTGAGTTTCTTGATCGGCTTCAACATGGCGGCGTCCTCCGGCTACCCATACTGATAAACATGAGCGCGCAATTATGCATCATTTTGCACCCTGGCTGGCAAGAAAATAAATTGCACGGTGTTGCCGTCCGGGTCCAGGCAGTAGAAGCTGCGCGAGCCGTCGCGGTGGTCGCGCGGCGCGGCCTTGATGGCCACGCCGCGCTCGCGCAGCCAGGCGTGCCAGGCGTCCACCTGCTCAGGCGCATCCAGCACGAAACCGAAGTGATCGAGCGGCTGCGCCTGCCGGTTGAGGGGACTCTTGGCGCGGTGCAGGGCGAGGTTGTCGTTGCCGGAGCTGAGGTAAAGATTGTCCGCATCGGGCCGCCAGTCCACGCGTAGGCCAAGCAAGCCCGCGTAGAACTGCTCGCACGCGCCGAGGTCGCTCACGTTGAGCGCCAGATGGCGCAGGCCGGAGAGGGGAGAAGGACGGGGCGCGGTCAACGCCGGTCAGGCCTCGTTGAGGATTTGGTAGTCGTGCGTCATGCGCGCCGTTTTGCCCAGCATGATGGATACCGAGCAATACTTTTCCGCCGACAGCTCCACGGCCTGCCTGACGGATTCTTCCTTGACGTTCTTGCCGGTGACGATGTAACGCACGTGGATTTTGGTGAATACCTTGGGCACGGTTTCGGCGCGCTCGGCCTCGATCTCCACCGCGCAGCCGGTGACCGGCTCGCGCTTTTTCCTGAGGATGTCCACCACGTCAAACGCGGTGCAGCCGCCCAAACCCAGCAGCACCATTTCCATCGGGCGCACGCCGAGATTCTGCCCGCCCGCCTCCGGCGGCCCGTCCAGCACCACCGAGTGGCCGCTGCCGCTTTGTGCGACAAAGGTGCTGTGCTCAATCCATTTTACGCGGGCTTTCATCACGGACGGCAAAGACGGGCAGGCGTCAGGCGGATGTTCGTGTGGATAGCCACTTTTTAAAAGACTCCTGGCTTTCGCCGGAGGGCTTGCCCGCGAGCAGCCCCTCTACGCTGATATCTTCATCAAGGTCTTCCCAATGAATGCCGACTCCCTTGCCGATCAGACGCCAATGCTTACGTTCCGCTTGACTGGCGTGCTGCAACCGGGGATACCAGGCTACCGGGGCAGAAATGGTGCGGCCATCACTGAGATCAACCGAGAGGGTGTCCTCTGTGACCGTAACATTTTCAGCATGCGGGATTTCAATCTGAATTGCGGAAATAGTCATGCCATGCCTTTATCAATTGAGAGCGATGATCAATAACCAGGCGCTGGATGCGCGAGATTTCAACCCTGGAAAAGCCCCCGCTGCTCTGCAAGCGCACCGGTTCCAGCCAGAATTTTGCGAGTTTATCGTCATGCTCAATATGAATATGCGGGGGCTCGTCACGGTCCCCGGCGTAGAAAAAGAAGCGATAGGCCCCTGCCTTCAGGATGGTCGGCACATGGAAAGTATACCCCAAATCGGGTTTTATTCATCATCGCTGCCATCGTAGCTTCAGCGGATTTTTAGAGGTGTCCAGAAAACAGTCTGGCAAGCTCGGCGCCGGGGTCGGGGGCGCGCATGAAGGCTTCGCCCACCAGAAACGCGTGCACGCCGCGCGCGCGCAGCAGTGCGACGTCCTGTGGGGTGTGGATGCCGCTTTCCGTCACCACGGTGCGGTCGTGAGGAATGTTATCGAGCAGGTCGAGCGTGGTGGAGAGCGTGGTCTCAAAGGTGCGCAGGTTGCGGTTGTTGATGCCGATAAGCGGGGTATCCAGCGCCAGCGCGAGTTCCAGCTCATCGGCATCGTGCACCTCGACCAGCACGTCCATGCCGAGGTGTGCGGCCAGGCCGGTGAACTCCTGCAACTGCGCGTCATCCAGGGCGGCGGCGATGAGCAGGATGCAGTCCGCGCCGAGGACGCGCGCCTCGTAGACCTGATAGGCGTCAATGATGAAGTCCTTGCGCAATACGGGGAGCAATGCCGCCGCGCGCGCCTGTTGCAGATGGCTGTCGTCGCCCTGGAAAAAATCCCGGTCGGTGAGCACCGACAGACACGCCGCGCCCGCGCGCTCATAGGATTGAGCGATCTCGGCGGGACGGAAATCGGCGCGTATCACGCCTTGGCTGGGTGAGGCCTTTTTGATCTCGGCAATTACCGCCGCCTCACCGCGCCGGATTTTTGCTTCAATGGCGGCGGTAAAGCCGCGCGGCGCGGACGCGGTGGCGGCGCGTTGACTCAACTCGCGTAACGGCAATGCGGTGCTGCGCCCGGCGACTTCTTCGGCCTTGCGCATGAGTATTTTTTGCAGGATGTCGGGTTTCACAAAAAAGCAGCAAGTAGCAGGAAATATGGATTCAGGCCGTCTTGAAATTTTGTGTGTAACGGATCAGCGCTTCGAGTTTCTCACGCGCCGCGCCGCTGGCGATGGCCGCTTGCGCCTTGCGCACACCCTGTTCCAAAGTTTCCGCGGCGCCCGCCACGTAAATCGCCGCGCCGGCATTGAACGACACGATGTCGCGCGCCGCGCCGGGGACGTTATCCAGCGCCGCGCGCATAAGCGTCAGGCTTTGCGCGGGGCTCTCGACGATGAGGCCGGCGAGATCGGCGCGCGCCAGCCCAAACTCCTCCGGCGCAATGACATAGCGCGTGATTTCTCCCTCCTTCAATTCCGCCACGTGCGTGGGCTCGGCGATGCTGATTTCGTCCAGTCCGTCCTCGGCGTTCACCACCATGACGTGGCGGCTGCCCAGGCGCGCCAGCGCTTCGGCAATGGGCGTCAGCCAGCCCGCGCTCCACACGCCGAGCAGTTGGTTGCGCGCGCCCGCCGGGTTGGTGAGCGGGCCCAGTAAATTAAAGAGGGTGCGCACGCCCATCTCGCGCCGGGGGCCGATGGCGTGCTTCATGGCGCCGTGGTGCCGGGGCGCGAATAAAAATCCCACGCCGGTTTTTTCGATGCACGCGGCGACCTGCTGCGGCGTGAGGTCAAGATTCACGCCCGCCTCCTCCAGCACGTCGGCGCTGCCCGATTTGCTCGACACCGAGCGGTTGCCGTGCTTGGCGACGCGCGCGCCGGCCGCCGCGGCCACGAAGGCGCTCGCCGTCGAGATGTTGAAGGTATGCGCGCCGTCGCCGCCGGTGCCGCAGGTGTCCACCAGATATTCGGCAGGCGCCTCGACCTTGACGGCGAGATCGCGCATCACGCGCGCCGCCGCCGCAATCTCCCCGATGGTTTCACCCTTCATGCGCAGGCCGATGAGAAAGCCGCCGATCTGGGCGGGCGTGGCCTGGCCGCCCATGATGATCTCCATCACGGCGGTCATTTCATCTTCTGACAAGTCGCGCCGCTCAGTGACGGCGCGGATGGCGGTTTGCATGTCCATGATTACCTCAGTGGCGAGTGGCTAGTAACGAGTAAAAGCGTTTTTACCTGGCTACTCGCTACTTGTTCGATAAAAAATTTTTCAGCAGATCATGCCCGTATTGGGTCAGTATGGACTCAGGATGAAACTGCACACCCTCGACGTTGAGCGTCCTGTGGCGCACGCCCATGATTTCGTCCAGATTGCCCTGGGCGTCTTCGGTCCAGGCGGTGATTTCCAGGCACTCCGGCAGCGACGGCTTTTCAATCACCAGCGAGTGATAGCGTGTGGCCTCAAACGGATCGGGCAGGCCCTGGAACACGCCCTTGCCGGTGTGATGTATCATCGAGGTCTTGCCGTGCATCAGCTCGCGCGCGTGCACGATCCTGCCGCCGAATGCCTGGCCGATGCTTTGATGGCCGAGGCATACGCCCAGGATGGGAATCTTGCCCGCGAATTGCCTGATCGTATCCACCGACACGCCGGCCTCATTGGGCGTGCATGGGCCGGGCGAGATCACGATGCGCGCGGGCGCAAGTTTCCCGATCTCCTGCACCGTGATCTGATCGTTGCGGAACACGCGCACGTCCGCGCCCAGTTCGCCCAGATATTGCACCAGGTTATAGGTGAAGGAGTCGTAGTTGTCTATCATCAGGAGCATGGCGTTGCCTCCGCCGTCACATCCAGCCCGCGCGAGGCCGTGACCGCCGCGCTCACCAGCGCGCGCGCCTTGCTCATGGTCTCCTCCCACTCCGTGCGCGGCACCGAATCGGCCACGATTCCCGCGCCCGCCTGCACGTGCAGCACGCCGTCCTTGAGCAGCGCGGTGCGTATCGCGATCGCGGTGTCCATGTTGCCGTTCCAGCCCAGATAGCCCACCGCGCCGGAATAGATGCCGCGCTTCACCGGCTCCAGCTCGGCGATGATCTCCATGGCGCGGATTTTGGGCGCGCCGCTCACGGTGCCGGCGGGAAAGGTGGCGCGCAGGGCGTCCAGCGCCGTCATGCCGTGTTTTAATTTTCCGGTCACGTTGGACACGATGTGCATCACGTGCGAGTAGCGTTCGATGACCATTTTTTCCGTGACCTGTACGCTGCCGGTCTCGGCCACGCGCCCCACGTCGTTGCGCCCCAGGTCTATCAGCATCAGATGCTCGGCGCGCTCCTTCGGGTCGGCGAGCAGTTCCGTTTCCAGCGCGCGATCCTCCTGTTCGGTGACGCCGCGCCGGCGCGTGCCGGCGATGGGGCGCACGGTGATGACGCCGTCTTCCACCCGCGTCAGTATCTCCGGCGAGGAACCGGCTATCTGACAATCGCCCAGATCAAGATAGAACATATACGGCGACGGATTCAAGCCGCGCAGCGCGCGGTAGAAATTGAGCGCGCTGCCCTGGTACGGCGCGGACAGGCGCTGCGCCAGCACCACCTGCATGATGTCGCCCTCGACGATGTAGTGCTTGGCGCGCGCGACGGCCTGCTCGAAACCCTGCCGGGTGAAGCCGGACACGAAGTCGGCTTCGCTGATCGGCGCGGGCGCAGGCTCCACCGGGCGCGGCGCGGCGCGTTGCAGGCGCGCGCACAACTCATCCAGGCGCGCGTGCGCCTTGTCCCAGGCGTTATCTATGGCCGGGTTGACGTGGATCACCAGATGCAGCTTGCCGCTCAGGTTATCGAACACCACCACTTCGTCCGACACCATGAGCAGGATATCCGGCGTGCCGAGCGCGTCGGGCTTGCTGTGTTTGGCAAGACGCGGTTCGATGTAGCGCACCGTGTCGTAGCCGAAGTAACCCACCAGCCCGCCGGTGAAGCGCGGCAGCCCGGCGGCGGGCGCGATTTTATAGCGCGCCTGGAATTGCTCGATCCAGTCGAGCGGATCATGGCTTTGCACCCGCTCGATGACGGCGCCGTCTTTTTCCACGCGGATGTCGTGCCCGAACACGCGCAGCACGGTGCGGCAGGGCAGGCCGATGATGGAATAGCGCCCCCACTTCTCGCCGCCCTGCACCGATTCGAATAAATACGAATAGGGCTCAGCGGCGAGCTTGAGATAGGCGCTTAACGGCGTGTCGAGGTCGGCCAGCACCTCGCGTACCAGCGGGATGCGGTTATAGCCCTGGGCGGCCAGGGTGTGAAAAAGTTGCGGTGTCATGCGTGTCGCTCATCGAGATCGTTATGGAAAAAAGACAACGTGCGGCCTCAAGGCCTGCGATCAGGCACGCCATCGCGTTGCACGGTGTCCGTATTGTTCCATAGTCTCGTTAAGCAACCGCCCGGTTTTGTTTAAGGCCTTCCGCCAATTCTACCAAAGAATCTATCACCGCGTCAGGGTGGGCGGCGCGGATGTCTTCGCCGTGGTTGTAGCCGTAGCTCACGCAGGCGATCTGGAAGCCCGCCGCGCGCGCGGCCTCCACGTCGTGCACCGAGTCGCCCACCATGAGCGACTCCTGCGGCGCCACGTTAAAAAAGCGCGCGGCGTAGAGCAGCGGCGCGGGGTGCGGTTTTTTCTGCGCCAGCGTGTCGCCGCTGACCACCACGCCGAACTCGTCGCGCACGCTGAGGCGCTTCAACAGCGGTTCGGTAAAACGCGCGATCTTGTTGGTGACGCAGCCGAGCTGGATGCCTTGCGCCTTGAGCCCGGCCATGCCTTCGCGCACGCCGGGGAATAAGCGGCTGCGCTCAGCGATGTTGTTGTCGTACAGCTCCAGAAAAACCGGCATGGCGCGCTGAAGCAGAGTTGCTTCCGGCTCGCCGTTGATGTCGCCGGTCAGCGCGCGGCGCATGAGTTTTTCCACGCCGTTGCCCACCCAGTCGCGCACCCGCTCCAGGCCCTGCGGCGGCAGACCCAGGCGCTTGAGCGTTTCGTCCACGCAGAAGGCGAGATCGGGCGCGCTGTCCACCAGCGTGCCGTCTAAATCTATCAACACCATTTTGGGGGTTTTGAGTTTCATAATCTAAGTAGCGAGTAGCGTGGCAAAAACGCTTTTCCTAGCTACTAGCCACTTTTTTTAATTCATCCCGCATCTTGGCGATGGTGGCCTGGTAGTCTTTGGTGCTGAAGATGGCCGAGCCGGCGACGAAGGTGTCCGCGCCCGCCTCGGCGATCTCGCGGATGTTGGCGGTGTTGACGCCGCCGTCTATTTCCAGGCGGATGTTGCAGCCGCTGGCATCAATCAGTTTGCGCGCCTCGCGCAGCTTGGGCAGGGTGGCGGGAATGAAGCTCTGGCCGCCGAAGCCGGGGTTGACCGACATGAGCAGAATCATGTCTATCTTGTCCATCACGTATTTCAGGTGATCGAGCGGCGTCGCCGGGTTGAACACCAGGCCGGACTTGCAGCCGAGGCTCCTCACCAGTTGCAGCGAGCGGTCTATGTGCTCGGTGGCTTCGGGATGGAAGGTAATGTATGTGGCCCCCGCCTTGGCAAAGTCGGGGATGATGCGATCCACCGGCTTCACCATAAGATGCACGTCTATGGGCGCGGTGACGCCGTGCTTGCGCAGCGCCTCGCACACCAGCGGGCCGATGGTGAGGTTGGGCACGTAATGGTTGTCCATCACGTCGAAGTGCACGATGTCGGCGCCGGCCTTGAGCACGTTGTCCACTTCTTCGCCCAGGCGCGCGAAATCGGCCGAGAGGATGGAGGGGGCGATAAGATAATCAGTCATGCGAACACCTGTAAGTACACGCTGTAAAAACGCGCACTTTACCTGATTGCGCGCAAATTTTCAGCCTTTTCTTACGGCGCAGGGTTGTGCGCGGTGTCCGGTAACCAGGGCTGCGGCTGCATCAGCGCGTAGCCTTGCGCGTAGTCCACGCCGAGTTTTTTGAGCGCGGCGAGCACGTCCTCGCTCTCCACCGATTCGGCGATGGTCTGGATGCGCATCACGTGGCCGATCTGGTTGATGGATTCGACCATGGCGTGGTCTATCGGATCGCGCGCCATGCCGCGCACGAAGCCGCCGTCTATCTTGAGATAATCCACCGGCAGGTTCTTGAGATAGGCGAACGAGGACAGGCCGCTGCCGAAGTCATCCAGCGCGAAGCGGCAGCCCATGCCCTTGAGCATGGAAATAAAGCGCATGGCGCGCGACAGGTTGGCGATGGCCGCGGTCTCGGTGATCTCGAAGCAGATGCGGGCGGGGACGATCCCGGCCTGGTTGACCTCATCAATCACAAAATCCAGGAAACGGTCATCGCACAGCGACTGGCCGGAGAGGTTGATCGCGCAGGCGGATGCCGCATGCTCCTGGCGTTGCGCGGCGAGCGCCTTGAGTGTATGACGGATCACCCAGCGGTCTATGGCCGGCATCAGGTTGTAGCGTTCGGCGGCGGGGATGAAGGCGTTGGGCAGCACCAGGTTGCCTTCCGTGTCCTGTTTGCGCAGCAGGATTTCATAGTGCTCGCCTTCACCGTGTTGGTTTTCACCGGGGCCGGGGTTGAGCGGCAGCATGGTTTGGTAGTAGAGACGGAAACCGTCCTGTTCCAGGGCTTTTTGCAGGCGGCCCGCCCACTGCATCTCGCTGCGCCGCTCGGCGAGCGCGCTGTCGTTGGGGTTATACATGTACACGCGGTTGCGGCCCTGGTATTTGGCTACGTAACAGGCTGAGTCCGCGGCGGCCAGGATGTCGCCGGCGCTGCCGCTGCCGGAGCCGACTGGCACCAGGCCGACACTCGCGCTGATTTCGAACGATTTATCCCCCCATGCGAAGCGCGACTCATTTACCACGGTGCGCAGGGATTCCGCGATTTCACAGGCCTTGTCCGGCGGGCAGCCCTCCAGCAGCACGGTGAATTCATCGCCGCCGAAGCGCGCCAGCACGTCGTTTTCGCGGATATGCTTGTGCAGCCTGGCGCTTAACTGCTTGAGCAGTTCATCGCCCGCGACGTGGCCGCAGGTGTCGTTCACCATCTTGAACTGGTCCAGGTCCAGATAACATACCGCATGATGCTTGCCTTCATTGCGCGCGCTCTCCAGCGCCTGGTCCAGATGCAACTCGAACTCGCGCCGGTTGAGCAGGCCGGTCAAGGCGTCGTGGCGCGCATGGTAGGCGATCTGGTTGGTCAACATACGCGAGTGGCTTACGTCACGAAACACCAGCACCGCGCCGATGATGTCGCCAGCACGATTGAAGATGGGCGCGGCCGAGTCCTCCACCGCGAACTCCACCCCGTCACGCCGGATCAGCAAGGTGTGCGCGCTAAGCTCGATGATGCGCCGCTCGCGCAGGGCCTGCAGGGCCGGGCACTCGCGCGGCTCGCGCGTGTCCTCGTGAACGGCGTTGAATATGCGCAGCAGAGCCTGGCCCTGCGCTTCATCGTTGCCCCAGCCGGTAAGCCGCTCGGCGGCGGGATTGAGATAAGTGACCAGCCCGTGCGCGTCGGTGGTGACCACGGCGTCGCCGATGGACTGCAAGGTGACCTGAGCACGCTCCTTTTCGCGGAACAGGGCGTCCTCGGCCTGTTTGTGCCCGGTGATGTCCTGCACCGTGCCGAGGGAGCGCAGAGGCCGGCCTTCTCCATCGTAGAAAGTCTCGCAGTGCTCGTGCACGTATTTCACGCGCCCGTCCTTCATGCGCAGCCGGTGCACGATGTCGCAGGGGATGCGGTTCCGCACCGATTCGGTATAGGCGCGGTTCACCCGTTCGCGATCGTCGGGATGAACCGTATCGAGGAAGGCCTGGTACGAGGCGCCGAACTGCGCGGGTTCGATCTCGAAGATGCGGTAGATCTCGTCCGACCACTTGAGATCGTTATTCACGAGATCCAGTTCCCAGCTGCCGAGACGCGCGAGGCGTTGCGTCTCTTTCAGCCGCGTCTCGCCGGCGAACAGCGCCTGTTCCGCCCGCTTGCGCCTGCGCCGCCCCTCCGCTTCGCGCAGTTCGCGTTCCACCACGGCGGGAAGGCGCGTGAGATTATCCTTCGCCACGCAATCGCGCGCGCCGCGGCGCATCGCTTCCGCGGCGCGTTCCTCGCCGATGGCGCCGGAGACGATAATGAACGGCAGATCAGGGTCGTGCTGCTGGATGATGGAGAGCGCTTCCAGGGCGGTGAAATGCGGCAGGCTGTAGTCCGACAGCACGACGTCCCACCGGCGCTCCAGCGCCGCGCGCAGGGCGTCCGCTGCGGCAGCGCGCTCCGTTATCACCCAATAACCGGCGCGCGTAAGCTCGTGCGTCATCCGCATGGCGTCGTCTTCTATGCCCTCGATAACAAGGAGGACGCGCAACAACATATTCTTCATGGTGGTGGAATCCGGCGCGCTGAGCCGATGAAGCTTTTGCTTCGCCCGGAACCCCGGCTGCGGTTTGCTGCGCCAATGTTATTGTCCGTAGGCAACAGATTATCATCATCCTTTCCGCAGCATTATTCAATAACAATTTAACAGAAAAAATAATTTTAAAAGTCGAATGTAAATTTGATGTAAATCAATGTAAATTCAACGTGAATATATGGTTTCAGAGTGAAATTTCAGTTAAATTCCCGCCGTTATCTCGCATAAAAGCAGGGTCTTTTTTGGCGTGACGCAGATCGTGCCGCGTTGGGCTTAGCGCGGCGCGGTGTTGTGCTCTACCCAGCGCGCGCCGTGTTCCAGTGTCTCTTTTTTCCAGAACGGCGCGCGTGTTTTCAGCTCTTCGATGAGATAACGGCAGGCGTCAAACGCCGCCGCGCGGTGCTCGGCCCATGCCGCTACCAGCACGATGGCGTCATTGGGCGCAAGCGCGCCGTGGCGATGCAGGATAAGGCTGTCCAAAATTGCAAAACGCTGCGCGGCCTCGGCGCTGATTTGCTCCAGATATTTTTCCGTCATGCCGGGATAGTGCTCCAGCGTCATGGCGCTCACCGTATCGCCTTGATTCATGTCGCGCAGCGTCCCTGCGAAGCAGGCCGTGGCGCCAAACTTTCCCGCCTGATTGAGGTTTGCCTGGTAGCGGGCCAGTTCCTGCCAAGGGTCGAAAGGCGCGGCGCGCAGTTGTATGGTCATCGGTTACTCCAGATCATCGTTGCCATCCGCGGTTTGGCTATCCCTGGCCACCGAGACAATTTTTACCAGCAATGAGAGGCCCTCCCTGGCGTCACCTCAGTTAAACTGTTAACACCGGCCCGACCTTTACACTACGCCATCCTGGCTGCGCGTAAAGCCCAAGGTTGCTTCCTGCAACCCGCTCACCGCTTCGCGGTTCGCCCTTGGCCGGTCGTTCGCCGCTTCGCGGCTCACCCGCCGGTCACAGGAGGAAAGAACGCCACCTCGTCACCGTCCTTGACGGCGCTGCGCGCTTGCGCGTAGTCCTGGTTGACCGCCGCCAGCATATTGGGCGGCCAGGGTGCGCCGCGCGCAGCCTTGCTCCACACCTCGGCAACCGTGTGGACGCCTTGCGCGGGCAGGGTATCCTCCGCGCGCTGCATACGCTCGCGCAAGCCGGCAAAATACTTTACGCTAATCGTCATGAGCAAAGTGTACACCTGCATCCATGAGTAAATTAAGTCATTTTAACGCCCAGGGCGAGGCGCGCATGGTGGACGTGGGCGGCAAGCCCGTGACGTTGCGCCGCGCCTGCGCCGAAGGCGTCATCCACATGCAGCCCGCCACCTTGCGGCTTATCATGGAGGGCGCGCACGCCAAGGGCGACGTGCTGGGCGTGGCGCGCGTGGCGGGCATCATGGCGGCGAAGAAGACCGCTGAACTCATTCCACTCTGTCACAGCGTGCCGCTCAGCAAGATTGAAGTCGAGCTGGAGGCGCGCCCGGAGGAGAACGCGGTGTATTGCCGCGCCACGGCGGAAGCGGAGGCGCAGACCGGCGTGGAGATGGAGGCATTGATCGCCGTCGAGATCGCGCTGCTCACCCTCTACGATATGTGCAAGGCGGCAGACCGCGGCATGACCCTGGATGCGATCCGCTTGCTGGAAAAGAGCGGCGGCAAGTCGGGTGAATGGCGGAGGAGAGATTAAGAGTCCGCCGCGTTGTTTTTTGTGTTGTGCGCGGTTTCCGCGTTACGCTGTTGTATCCAGCGCAGCAAGTCGTCAGGCGGCAGCGGCGGACTGAGGAAAAACCCCTGCGCGGCGTCACAGCCGAACTCGTCGAGCCTGTCCCAGGTTTGTTGATCCTCCACGCCTTCGGCCACCACGCCAAGCCCAAGGTCGTGCGCAAGATTAATGGCCGAGCGCACAATGACCGCGGTATCGTTGTCTTTGGTCATGCTCTTTATAAGTGACCTGTCAATCTTGAAGGTGTCCAGCGGCAGTCTCTTGAGGGAGGGCAGCGATGAGTGGCCGCTGCCAAAACAATCAATGGACAGGCGCACGCCCATGGCGTCAAGGCGCAACAGTGCGATGTGAACGTACGCCGGGGTGAGGGCGTCTTCGGGAATGTCAAACTCCAGGCAGTGCGGCGGGACGTCCCAGGCCGAGAGCTGGGAGGCGATCATCTCGCAAAGCCGGTTCTCCTGGAAATCGCGCGCCGAGAGGTTGACCGAAAGCGTCATCTCGATGCCGGCGTGCCGCCATGCTGCGCACTGGCGCAAGGCCTCGCTCAACACCCTCTGCGTCAGGGGCCGGATCAGTCCGGTGCGTTCGGCAAGCGGAATGAACTCGTCCGGCGCAATCAGCCCGCGCTCGGGATGTTGCCAGCGCACCAGGGCCTCGGCGCCCGTCACCCGTCCGGTCTTGAAATCCACCCTGGGCTGATAGTAAAGCGTAAGCTCCCGGTGCGCGATGGCGCGATCCAGGGCGCTCGTCAGCGTCAGTTGCAGCAGGCTGTTCTGGTCCTGCCCGCTGTCATACAGCGCATAGCCGTGGCGCGCGTGCTTGGCGGTATACATGGCGATATCGGCGTGGCGCAGCAGGGTGACGGCATCCGTGCCGTGCGCGGGAGACAGGGCGATACCGATGCTCGCGCGCGCGTCGAGCATACGTCCCTCGACCGGGAATGCGGCCTCCAGATTGGTGAGCATGGTGCGCGCCGTGCGGACGGCGCCCTCTGCGTCCGCCCCCGGCAGCAGCACCGCGAATTCATCGCCGCCCAGGCGCGCGATGGTGTCGGATTTGCGCAGCGCATTCTGCAGGCGCAGCGCGATCTGTTGCAGCAACTGGTCGCCGGCGTGGTGGCCGAGGGTGTCGTTGACCTCCTTGAAGCGGTCGAGGTCCATGATGAGGAGGGCGAGCGGCTTGGGGTCGCGGGTACCAGCGAGAAGGGATTGTTGCAGGCGGTCTTCGAGCAACGCGCGGTTGGGCAGACGGGTGAGCGCGTCGTGCAGGGCCTGATGCTTGAGGAGTTGCGCGCTCTCGCTGAGGCGCATCTGGTTTTCCCGCAGTTCGGCGGAGATGCGTTCGGCCTCGGCGCGGCCTTTGACTTGCAGCCAGATCACCCAGAACAGCAGTACGCTGAGCGTCGTGCCGCCCATCAATATGAGCAGCGGGAAGTTATGCCTCGGCTGCGCGTCGAATTCAGGCAGGCTGGAGAAGTAAAGCGTCCAGCTATGTCCCGCAATGGCAAGCGTGCGCGCGGTTGCAAAAGCGGCCTGGTGAGTAGGATCCAGTGCATGCGTCACGTTGTCGTCATCATAGAGCAAGGCCTCGCGGGTCAGCGCCGCGCCGTCGAAGACCGCGAAGTCAATATGCGGATGGGCTTGATCGTCATAAATGCCCCCCAGCAGATCGCGCGCGTGAAACACCCCGCTCACATAGCCTTGCAGGGCCGCGCGGCGTTCCGCCACGGTGTCGAGCGGCATGCCATTGCGATAGATGGGCACAAACAGTAAAAATCCCGGCTGGTCGCCAGACTGGTCACCGGCGCCTTCCAGCAGCCCGGTAATCTTGCCCGACAAGGCCGGCAGGCCCTGGTCGCGGGCGCGCCTGAGCGCCTCGTGATTGGCTGTGCCGGAAGAAACGTCAAAGGCCAGCGCCAGAGGCGTGTAGGGCTCGATAAACTCGACAGGCAGATATTCCCCGGCGGCGCGCAGCGTCCCGCCGCGCCCGCCAGCCAGATCCCAGGCTTTGAATTCACCCAGCCCCGCTTCCTTGAGCCGGGCGTGAAAATCATCCAGTGTGGCGGGAGTTTCGCGCGGCGTGTATTGAACGGCCGCAAGCCCGGGGTAACGGAGCGGGAGGTTCAGGCTTTGCACATAGGTGCGGAACTCGTGACGCTCTACGGACTGGCTGGCGGCATACAGGGCGCGCACCCCTTCCAGGGCGCCTAGATAGCGATTCATGCGCCGTTCCAACAGGGCCTGGGTAGTGTGAACCGCCTGCTCGAAACGGTTGCCGGCCATCGTTTGCAGGGTGGTTCGTTCATGAGCGGCCTGCATCCCGGTGACCAGTAAACCCGACGCCAACGCCAGAAACGGCGAGTATTGAAGGAGTAGTTTTAGAGCGGGCTTGCGCATGATGTAAATGGGGTAGTGCCGTCTTCACCCTCTGCCACAGCCGTTTCTATATCGTCAGCGCGGGAACTGCTTCAGCCCGTTATGCCGCGCGCTATACTAGTCACGAGTCCTGTAAGATCATACACCTAAACCCATGCCTGAACACCGTTATGCCCAGCCGTATCCGACGCAGGGTCAGCGCCACGCGGCCGAAATGGGCGGCGGCGCGCTCGGCGCAGCCCTGCTGCTGACGTTCGGCTTCGCGCTGATCGAGGCCGTGGCGGGCTGGTGGGCCGGATCGCTCGCCCTGCTCAGCGACGCCGGCCACATGGTGACGGACAGCGCCGCCCTGGGGTTTGCCGCGCTTGCCGCCTGGATGGCGCGCCGCCCGCTTTCGGCGCGTTACTCCTATGGCTTGGGACGCGCCGAGGTGCTGGTGGCGCTGGGCAATGGTTTGTTCATGCTGCTGCTGGTGGCCGGCATCGGTTATGCCGCCGTGCAGCGCTTCTCCACCCCGCAGCCGGTGGCGGGTGGCATGGTGACGCTGATCGCCGCGCTGGGTTTGATCGCCAACCTGATCGTTGCGCGCATCCTCACCCGCGGCGCGCAGACGCTTAACACGCGCGCCGCCTTATTGCACGTCATGGGTGATGCGCTCGGCTCGGTTGCCGCGCTCGCCGCGGGCGTAGTGATTCTGTTCACCGGCTGGACGCCGATTGATCCCCTGTTGTCGCTGTTGATTTGCGCGTTGATACTCTATTCCAGCCTTAACCTGCTGCGCGAGGCGTTGCACGTGCTCATGGAAGGCGTGCCGCCGGGTGTGAATTTGCCGGAAGTCGGGCGCAGCATGGGGGCGTTGCCCGGCGTGCTGTCGGTGCACGACCTGCACATCTGGACCCTGTCCTCCGGCCTGGTGGTGCTGTCGGCGCACGTGCGGGTGCGGGATTTAACAGAATGGGAACAGGTGCTGCATGAACTGCGCGAGTTGCTGCGTGAGCGTTACGGGATCGAACATGTGACGCTGCAACCCGAGTCCGCGACGCACGTATTGCGTCCCGCGCCGGCGCGCGGCGGGGAGTCGTCGCTTGACTAGCATAAGGCCCAGCGCGCGCGCGCAACCCGACACGCTCGCGGCCGTGGATCTCGGCTCCAACAGTTTTCACATGATCGTCGCGCGCGTGCATGGCGGCGGATTGCGCATCCTGGACCGGCGCCGCGAAATGGTGCAACTGGGCGCGGGCCTGAATAAAAAAAATCAATTGAGCAGGGACGCCGGGCGACGCGCCCTGGAGTGCCTGCGCCGTTTCGGCCAGCGCCTGCGCGGTATGCCGCCGGGCGCGGTGCGGGCCGTGGGCACCCATACCCTGAGACTGGCGCACAACGCCAGGGAGTTCATGCGCGCCGCGCAGCGCGCGCTGGGACATCCCATCGAGGTCATCGCCGGGCATGAGGAGGCGCGTCTCATCTACCTGGGCGTGGCGCACAGCCTGCCGCCGGGCCGCGAGCGGCGCCTGGTGGTGGACATCGGCGGCGGCAGCACCGAGATCATCGTGGGGCGTGGCTTCAGGGTGGCGCAACTCGCCAGCGTGCAGGCCGGCTGCGTAGCCTGCAGTCTGCGCTATTTTCCGGACGGGGTAATTACCGCCAAGCGCTTCGCCCAGGCCGAGCTGGCCTCGCGTCAGGAATTGCAGCCGGTGGCGGGGCGGTTGCGCGCGCTGGACTGGGAACAGTGCATCGGTGCTTCGGGCACCATCAACGCGATACAGGAGATCGTGCGCGCCAGCGGCTGGGGCGAGGACGCCATCACGCCCGCGGCCCTGGCCAGGCTGCGCAAGCGCATGATTGCCGCCGGGCGTGTGGACAAGCTGGATTTCCCCGGACTCAAGCGCGCGCGCGCGGCGGTGTTGCCCGGCGGGGTGGCGGTACTCGCCGCCTTGTTCCAGGCGTTTTCCATCAAGCGCCTGCGCTATGCGCCGGGCGCGCTGCGCGAGGGCCTGCTGTACGACATGCTGGGGCGCGTGCGCCATGAAGACGTGCGCGCACGCACCATTGAGGAGTTGGTTGAGCGCCACGCCATAGACGGCGCCCAGGCGCGGCGCGTGAGCAACAGCGCGCTGCGCCTGCTGCGCCAGGCCGGCGCCGGCTGGGAATTGCACGCGCCGCCGTGGCGCAATCTGTTGCAGTGGGCGGCCAGGTTGCATGAAATCGGCCTCAGCGTGAGCTACAGCCAGTACCGCAAGCACGGGGCGTATCTGGTCGAGCACGCCGACCTGCCCGGTTTCTCGCGCCAGGAGCAGCAGTGTCTGGCCGCGCTCATCTTGAACCAGCGCGGCAAACCCGCGCTGGCTGTCTTGCAGGCCTTGCCCGCAGGCATGCGCGGCGCGCTGATGAAGCTGTGCGTGCTGTTGCGCCTGGCGGTGCTGCTGTGCCGCAACCGGCGCGCCCCGGCGTCGGCGCGCGTGACGGTGCGGGGCGCTGCGATCAAGCTCAAGTTTCCGCGCGGCTGGCTCAACCAGCATCCCCTGACCCGCGCCGATCTGAACGACGAGGCGCAGCATCTCAAGACGCTGCGCGTGAAGTTGAAGTTCAGTTGACGCCGCCCGCCGCGTTATCGCCCGCGAGTTTTTCCAGCAGCCATTGTTGCGCGGCGCGCGGTTTCTGGTTGCCGGGTTTGATGCGTTTATAACCGCCGTCGCTTTGCAACAGCCAGGTCTGCGTGTTGTCTTCCAGGTAAGGTAACAGCCCTTGCTCGAAGATGCGCGCGCGCAGCGCGGGGTCTTCGACCGGGAAGCAGGTCTCCACTCGACGCAACAGATTGCGGTTCATCCAGTCGGCGCTGGCGCAGTACATGAGCGGGTCGCCGGCGTTGTGAAAATAATAAACGCGGCTGTGCTCCAGGAAACGTCCCATGACGGAACGCACCTGGATGTTTTCCGAGACGCCCGCCACGCCGGGGCGCAGGCAGCACACGCCGCGCACGATGAGGTCTATTTTTACTCCGGCTCGCGAAGCTTCATACAGGGCGCGGATGATTTGCGGCTCGGACAGCGCGTTCATCTTGGCGATGATGCGTGCTGGCAGGCCCTGTTTGACGTGCTCCGCCTCGCGCGCGATCAGGCGCAGCAGCGTCTTGTGCAGGGTGAATGGCGAGTGCAGCAGTTTTTTGAGCTTGATCTCGCGCCCCAGGCCGGTGAGCTGCTGGAACAGCTTGTGTGCGTCCTCGGTGATCTCCTTGTCGCAGGTAAGCAGGCTGTAGTCGCTGTAGCCGCGCGCCGTGCCGGGGTGATAATTGCCGGTGCCGAGGTGCACGTAGCGTTGCAGGCGCCGCCCCTCGCGCCGCACCACCAGCAACATCTTGGCGTGCGTCTTGTAACCCACCACGCCGTACAGCACGTGCGCCCCGGCGTCGGTAAGACGGTTGGCCAGGGCGATATTGGCCGCTTCGTCAAAACGCGCGCGCAATTCCACCACCACCGTCACCTCCTTGCCCGCGCGCGCCGCCTCCACCAGCAGTTCCACCAGAGGCGAGTCCGTGCCCGCCCGATACAATGTCTGTTTGATGGCGAGCACCTGCGGGTCGCTCGCCGCCTGGCGCAAAAAGTCCACCACCGGCGTGAACGACTCAAAAGGATGATGCAACAGCACGTCGCCGCTTTTCATCGCCTCGAACATGTCGCAATTGAGGCTGAGCGGCTTCGGCAGGCCGGGCGTGAACGGCCGGTATTTCAAATCGGGCCGCTCCACCATCTCATACACGGCGAGCAGGCGGTGCAGGTTGACCGGACCCGGCATCTGGTACAAATCGTCTGGCGTGAGGCCGAACTGGTCAAGCAGGTACTGGGTCATCTCCGGTGTGCAATTGTCCGCCAGCTCCAGGCGCACCGCCTCGCCGTAACGGCGCATGAGCAGCTCGCCTTCCAGCGCGCGCAGCAAATCGTCCACCTCTTCCTCGTTGACGAACAACTCGCTGTTGCGCGTCAGGCGGAACTGAAAGCAGCCCGTCACCTGCATGCCGGGGAACAGATCGCCGACGTGCGCGTGGATGATGGAGGAGAGGAATACGAAGTCGTAAGCGCCTTGCGACAGCGCGCGCGGCAGCGGGACGAGCCTGGGCAGCAAACGCGGCGCCTGCACCACGGCGACGCCGCTGTTGCGCCCGAAGGCGTCCTTGCCGGTGAGCGATACGATGAAGTTCAGGCTTTTATTGAGTACGCGCGGGAACGGATGCGCGGGATCGAGCGACATCGGGGTGAGCACCGGCTGCAGCTCATGGTGAAAATAGTGCTTCACCCACTCCGCCTGTTTTTCATTCCAGTGCGTGCGGCGCACGAAGGAAATACCCTGCTGGCGTAGCTCCGGGATCAGCGTCTCGTTGAGCAGGCGGTACTGTTCCGCCACCAGCGCGTGCGCGCCCTGGGCGATGCGCTTTAAGGTTTCCTGCGCGCTCTGCCCGTCCGGGCCCGGCTGTTCCACGCCGAAGGCGGCCTGCTGCTTCAGGCCGGAGACGCGGATCTCGAAGAATTCATCCAGATTGCTGCTGGAGATGCACAAAAAACGCAGCCGTTCCAACAAGGGTACCGCGGGATCGGCCGCCAGCTCCAGCACGCGCCGGTCGAATTCCAATAGCGACAACTCGCGGTTGAGATACAGCTCCGGCTGGTCGAGTTCGTTCATGCGCGGGTATTTTATGAACACTTGATGACATATTTGTTACAAGCACCGGAGGCGGGTTACGCGAGCAGTGCGCGCACGCGCTGCTGTATGTCATCGAATGTTCACCGGCGTGGCTATGGGATCAGTTGCCGCTCTATTGAGGTTTGAGGCGCTTGTGCTGCATCGCCACCCAGATCCGTAACCGCTCGTTGATCTCGTTGCGCACACGCCGGAAGATGGCGAGCAGCTTCGCCGCATCGCCGGTCTCGGCCGCCGGGTCGTCGAAGCCCCAGTGGATGGATTCGTTGTCGCCTGGAAAAGTCGGGCAGCGATCGCGCGCGCGATCACAGACCGTGATCACGTAGTCGAAGTTCTGTCCCAGAAAGGCATCGAGCGGCTTGCTGCGTTGGCCGGAGATATCGATACCGGCCTCCCGCATCACCTCCACTGCGAGCGGATGCAGACCCTTGGGCTCGGCGCCGGCGCTGAATACCTCGAAATCCGGGCCTCCGAGCGAGCGCAGCAGACCTTCGGCCATCTGCGAGCGGGCAGAGTTGCCGGTACACAGGAACAGGACGCGGATGGGGTGATTCATGACTCCTCCTTACCGGGGTTCGTGCCGTATGCGGCAGCGTTCGGCCGCAAGTATATGCGCTTGCACATATATTTGTCCAGGCGTATATTTTGTACTATGACATTTACCGCCGATGTTTTCTTTCGCGCCCTTGCCGACCCGACACGGCTGCGCTGCCTGATGCTGCTTGCCGCCGAAGGCGAGTTGTGCGTGTGCGAGTTGACGTACGCCTTGAAGCTTTCACAGCCGATGATCTCGCGCCACCTCGCCACGCTGCGTCAGGCGGGCATCGTCCTCGACCGGCGCGAGGGGCTGTGGATTCACTACCGGATCAATCCCGTGCTGCCTCCGTGGGCACGGCAGGTTCTCGCCATGATGGCGCGGGCCAATGCCACCGCCGAGCCGTACGCCCGCGATCACAGGCGGCTCGAAGCCATGCCAAACCGGCCGCCGGCGCGCTGCTGCGCGTGAGGCGCGAACGGGCCGGGCGTGCATTGCCAATCTGGGCCAGGCTGTAGCGCGCGTCGGCCTCCTTGGTATGGCCGGGCCAAACCCGACAGCCGACAAACAAGGGATGCCATGCCCATGAAACAGAAAATCCGCGTCCTGTTTCTGTGCACCGGCAACTCCTGCCGCTCACAAATGGCCGAGGGCTGGGCAAATCACTTTGGCGGCGCGTGGCTGGAGGCGCGCTCCGGGGGTGCCGGGTGGCAACATACGGCGAGGAGATCGTCATGAGTGCGCAGATAACGGGGAGGCGCTCTGCCGGAGCCGGAATGGGCTTCTTCGAGCGCTATCTCACCGCGTGGGTGTTGCTGTGCATCGCCGCCGGCATCACGCTCGGGCGGCTCTTCCCCGCCGCGTTTCAAGCGGCGGGCGTCATCGAACTCGCGCGCATCAACCTGCCGGTGGCGGCGCTCGTCTGGCTGATGATTTTCCCGATGCTGCTCAAGGTGGACTTCGCGGCGCTGCACCGGGTGACAACTCACTGGAGGGGCATCAGCGTGACGCTCGCCGTCAACTGGGCGGTGAAGCCGTTCTCGATGGCGGCGCTCGGCTGGTTGTTCGTTGGTTATCTGTTCCGCCCGTGGTTGCCAGCGGAGCAGATTGACTCGTACATCGCCGGCCTCATCCTGCTCGCCGCCGCCCCCTGCACCGCCATGGTGTTCGTCTGGAGCCATCTCACGCGCGGCGAGCCGCAGTTCACGCTCACCCAGGTGGCGCTGAACGACGTGATCATGGTGTTCGCGTTCGCGCCGATCGTGGGGATATTGCTCGGGCTCTCGGCCATCACGGTGCCGTGGGATACGCTGCTGCTGTCGGTCGCGCTCTATATCGTGGCGCCGCTTGCGGCCGCCTGGCTCGTGCGCCGTGCGATCCTGCGGCACGAGCACGGCTGGGCGCGGCTGGCGCGCGTGATCAGGGCGCTGCACCCGGTGTCGCTCGTGGCTCTGCTCACCACGCTGGGGCTGCTGTTTGGCTTCCAGGGCGAGCAGATCGTGCGCCAGCCGCTCGTGATTCTGCTGCTCGCGGTACCGGTCCTGGCGCAGGTGTTCTTCAACTCCGGGCTCGCCTACTTCGCCAACCGCGTGCTCGGCTCGCCGCACTGCGTGGCCGGCCCCTCTGCCCTGATCGGTGCGAGCAACTTCTTCGAGCTCGCGGTGGCCACGGCCATCGCGCTGTTCGGCTTCGGGTCAGGCGCCGCCCTTGCCACGGTAGTAGGCGTGCTGGTCGAGGTGCCGGTCATGCTCGCCATCGCGCGGATCGTGAACCGCACGCGCGAGTGGTACGAACGCCAGCCCGGTATTCCCGGTTATGACCAGTGCTGCCCGGCAGCCGGCACCCACCCGCCCGGCGCATGACGCCGTGGACATCAGAGTGGCGCCGGGCGGTGTTCGTCCGCCGCATCCCGGCGATGACTCACGGCGCGCGCAGGCTGCCGGTGCGCAGAAGTAATATTGATACGTGTGCGCTTTCATCAAATTGTCACATTTCTCTGCCAACATGCCGCCCAGCATTGAATCAATCATTATTACCTTAAAGGAGGATGTTGCAATGTATGCGAAACAGTTCTTGAACGTCGCGGGCGCACTGGCCGTGCTCACTATGGCGTGGGGCGCCGCGCCGGTATGGGCCGTCGAAACCATCAAAGTGGACGGCTCCAGCACCGTGTTCCCCATCACCGAGGCGGTGGCGGAGGAGTTTCAAAAAGAAATGAAGGGCAAGGTCCAGGTAACCGTGGGCATCTCCGGCACCGGCGGCGGCTTCAAGAAGTTCTGCCGCGGCGAAACCGACATCTCCAATGCCTCGCGTCCGATACTGGCGAAAGAGATGGAGGCCTGCAAAAAGGCCGGTTTTGACGGCACCTCGGTGATCAGCGGCCCGCGCATCAGCCCCAAAGGCGTGGAGTACATTGAGTTGCCGGTGGCGTTCGACGCCCTGACCGTGGTCGTTAATCCGAAGAACGACTGGATCAAGGAGTTCAAGGTCGAGGAACTGAAAAAGATGTGGGAGCCGGGCGCCCAGGGCAAGGTTATGAAGTGGAGCGATGTCAACCCGGCGTGGCCTAACGAGAAGCTCGCCCTATTCGGGCCGGGCGCCGATTCGGGCACCTTCGACTACTTCACCGATGCCATCAACGGCAAGGAAAAAGCTTCGCGCGGCGACTACACCGCGAGCGAGGACGATAACACGCTGGTACAGGGTGTATCGAGTGACAAGTTCGCCATCGGTTATTTCGGCCTGGCCTACTACGTGGAAAACAAGGACAAGCTGAAGGCGGCGCCGATCGTCGCCAAGGACGCCACCAAGGCGGTTGAGCCCTCGCTCGAGACGGTCATGGCGGGCACCTACCAGCCGCTGGCGCGTCCGATATTCATCTATGTGAATGCCAAGTCCATGGAAAAGCCGGAAGTGAAGGAGTTCGTGAATTTCTACCTGAAGAACGCCCCGAAGCTGGTCAAGGAAGTGGGCTATGTGCCGCTCGGTCAGGAGCACTACGATCTGGCGCTCAAGAACTTCAACGGCAAGAAACTGGGCACGGGCTTCGGCGGTAAGAACGAAGTCGGTATCCGTGTTGAGGAACTGCTCCAGCGCGAGGGCAAGCTGTAAGCGCATTTTACGGGGGCGTCCGCCGGACGCCCCGCTTTTCTCGCCCTCAAACCAACTAATTTTTCATTTTCAGTAGGTTACTTGCATTTTTTGAGGGTGCACCGGCACCTATGTAACATAATTGTCATATTTCCGTAATAAGCTTATTTGCTTAGCCGTCCACTTTTTTAAGGATAGTCCAGGGCCATGAGCTCCAACGCAGCGGATTTCGCACACCGGCCCTTGCGCCACATCAAGGAACGGCTGATAGAATTCCTGCTGTTCCTGGCGGCGCTGTCCGCGGTGGCCACCACCGCCGCTATCGTGGCGATCCTGCTCTATGAGTCCATCGGCTTTTTCAGGCACGTGCCGCTGCTGGATTTTCTCACCGATACCCAATGGACCCCGCTGTTTTCCGATGCGCACTACGGCATTTTGCCGCTGCTCTCCGGCACGCTCATGGTGGCGCTGGTCGCGCTCGGCGTGGCGGTGCCGCTCGGCACCATCACCGCGATTTACCTGAGCGAATTCGCCCCGCACAAGGTGCGTGAGGCGGTCAAGCCGGTGCTGGAACTGCTGGAGGGCGTGCCCACCGTGGTGTACGGCTATTTTGCGCTGCTGTTCGTCACGCCTTTGCTGCAAAAATTCCTGCCCAACCTGCCCGGCTTCAGCATCTTGAGCGCCGGCCTCGTGATCGGCGTGATGATTATTCCGTATGTCAGCTCGGTGGCCGAGGACGCCATGCGCGCCGTGCCCATGCATATCCGCGAGGGCGCCTACGCGATGGGTTCGACGCGTTTCCAGACCGCGCTGCGGGTGGTGACGCCGGCGGCCATCTCCGGCATCGTGGCGGCTTACATACTCGGCATCTCGCGCGCCGTGGGCGAGACCATGGTGGTGGCGGTCGCCGCGGGGTTACAGCCCAATCTCACCTGGAACCCGATGGAGCCTGCCGCCACCATCACCGCCTATATCGTGCAGGTGAGCCTGGGCGATCTGCCGCACGGCTCCATCGGCTACCAGACCATTTTCGCCGCCGGTCTCACGTTGTTGCTTATCACCCTGCTGTTCAACATCGCCGGCCACCTGTTGCGCAAACGTTTCCGCGAGGCCTACTGATGGACGATACCCGTCACGCCCCGGACCTCAAGGTGATGATTGCGCGCCACAAGCTCGCGGACCGCGCCTTCGCCGTGCTGGGCGTGCTCGCCACCTTGGTGGGGCTGGTGACCCTGGCGGCGCTGATCGTGGACCTTGCCGTGGACGGCCTGCCGCGCTTGTCCTGGCATTTCTTCACCTCGTTTCCGTCGCGCTTTGCCGAAAAGGCCGGTATCCTCTCGGCCTGGGTGGGTACCGCGCTGGTGATGCTGGTCACGCTGTTCGCGGCGGTGCCGCTGGGGGTGGCGGCGGCCGTGTACCTGGAAGAATACGCGCCCAAAAACTGGGTGACCGACCTGATCGAGATCAACGTGACTAACCTCGCGGGCGTGCCGTCCATCGTGTACGGCCTGTTGGCCCTGGGATTGTTTGTGTATGCCCTGAACCTGGGAGAAAGCATCCTCACCGCGGGACTCACGCTCGCGCTGCTCGCCCTGCCGGTGGTGATTGTCGCCACGCGCGAGGCGGTGCGCGCCGTGCCCGGCAGCATCCGCGAGGCGGCCTATGCGCTCGGCGCCACCAAGTGGCAGACCGTGTCGCAGAACGTGCTGCCTTATTCGCTGGCCGGCATCATGACCGGGGTGATTATCAGCATGGCGCGCGCCATCGGCGAAACCGCGCCGCTCATTACCATCGGCGCGCTCACCTTCATCGCCTTTCTGCCGCCCGCCCCGCTCAGCACGCAACCGCCCTTTCTGTCCTTTGAATGGTTGACGAGCCCGTTCACCGTGATGCCGATACAGATGTTCAACTGGGTGTCGCGCCCGCAAGCCGAGTTTCATTTGAACGCCGCCGGCGCCGGATTGGTCCTGTTGGCGATGACGCTGTTGATGAATGCGCTCGCCATTTATATCCGTTACCGTTACCGCAAACGCATCAAGTGGTAGGAGTGATACTATTATGCAGCCCGAGATACGCACCGTCGCCAAAGATATTAACCGGCAGCCGCCCATGACACCCTCCGAAACCCCAGCGCACATGCTCAGCGTGGCGAGCAGCGCCGAAAAGCCGCAACTCAAGGCGAGCGTGCGGAATCTCAATTTTTATTACGGTGAGACGCAGGCGCTCAAGAATATCAATCTGGACATCGCGGAAAGGCGCGTCACCGCGTTGATCGGGCCTTCCGGCTGCGGCAAGACCACCTACCTGCGCTGCTTTAACCGCATGCACGACCTCTACCACGGCAACCGCTACGAGGGCGAGATTACCCTCTATCCCAACAACGTCAACATCATCGGCGCGGCGGTGGACCCGATCGAGGTGCGCATGCGCATCGGCATGGTGTTCCAGAAGCCCAACCCGTTTCCCAAGTCCATTTATGAAAACGTGGCCTACGGTTTGCGCGTGCGCGGCGTGAGCAAGCGCAGCGTGCTGGACGACAAGGTGGAAGCGGCGCTGAAAGACGCGGCGCTGTGGGACGAGGCAAAAGACCGCCTGCACGACTTGGCGTTCAACCTGTCCGGCGGACAGCAGCAGCGCCTGTGCATCGCGCGCGCGCTGGCCACCGATCCGGAGATACTGCTGTTCGATGAGCCGACCTCGGCGCTCGATCCCATCGCCACCGCGCGCATTGAGGAGCTGATCGCGGAGCTGCGCAACCGCGTCACCATCATCATCGTCACGCACAACATGCAGCAGGCGGCACGCGTGTCCGACTACACCGCCTTCATGTATCTGGGCGAGCTGATCGAATTCGGCGACACCACGCTGATCTTCACCAATCCGGGCAAGAAGCAGACGGAAGACTACATTACCGGACGTTACGGGTGAGCGGCAGGATAGGAGCCGCGAACGCCACGACATGGATGGCGTGGCCGGGGTTTGGAAGAGCCACACAGCGACGCCATGGACGGCAGCGCTGGATTTTTGATCGCGCCATAGGCGGAATCGCAAACAGGAATTTCACATGAAACCGGAAATCTCAACTCACATCTCGCGCCAATACAACGAAGAGCTGGAAGATATCCGCTCGCGCGTGTTGCACATGGGCGGCACGGTGGAGCAGCAGGTGCAGCTGGCGCTGGACGCGCTGGTGCACGGCGACGCCGAGCTCGGTACCACGGTGTCCACCAACGACTATCTGGTGAACAAGATGGAAGTGGGTATAGACGAGGAATGCAATCTGATCATCGCGCGTCGCCAGCCCGCGGCGAGCGACCTGCGCCTGGTGATGGCAGTGATCAAGACCATCACCGACCTGGAGCGCATCGGCGACGAGGCGGACAAGATCGGGCGCATGGCGGTGCGTCTGGCGGACGAGGAACGGCCCAAGAACAATTATCAGGAAATACAGTTTCTCGGCAATCACGTGCAGCGCATGGTGCACGACGCGCTGGACGCCTTCGCGCGCCTGGATACCGGCATGGCCCTGTCAGTGGCGCGCGAGGACCGCAAGGTGGACCAGGAGTATGAAGGCGTGATGCGCCAGCTCATCACCTTCATGATGGAAGACCCGCGCACCATATCGCGGGTGCTCAACGTGATCTGGGCCGCGCGCGCCCTGGAGCGCATCGGCGACCATGCGCGCAACATCTGCGAATACGTGATCTATCTGGTGCAGGGCAAGGACGTGCGCCACATCAGCCTGGAGCAGATCGAGAAGGAGTTGCGCGCAAGCCGCGAACAGGGTGGATGAGCCTCAACGCCCGCCAATGACTTCGAGCCGGTGCGCGATGGCGCCGGTCAAGCGCAGAAAACGCGGCGTGGGTTTATCGAGATAACACCGGCGCACGGCCTCGAACCGTTTGCCGATGTCGCTTTCCACGCGCCGCGCAAGCGCGATGAGGCCGGGCGCAACGCCGGCTGGCGCGCCCAAAGCGGCGTCGCCCGGCGGGGCTGGGCCAGCGCCACGCGCGCCGGCGGCCAGCGCCAGCAACC
>QZKM01000035.1 GCA_003599485.1 Gammaproteobacteria bacterium | reverse complement strand
GCCAAGCCATGGAGGGCTTGGCCGGTGTTGAAAGGCTAGTTGAGGTTGAGCCATGGACGGCATCGCTGATATCAATAGATGGGAGAGGTGTCCGAGCGGTTGAAGGAGCACGCCTGGAAAGCGTGTATACGGTAACCCCGTATCGCGGGTTCGAATCCCGCCCTCTCCGCCACTATTTATTAAAATATAGTTTATGGTGGTCTGTGCCGGTCTCCCGCAACGGCAGGTTGTGAACCCCGTCAGGCCCGGAAGGGAGCAGCGGCAGCAATCGCGTCCGTGTGCCGGGACCGGGCCGGTGCAGGCCGCCTCCATTGAATACGTCATGCGACATTCACGCCGCGCTGGAGTAAAATCACTCTCATGAGTTACCAGGTACTGGCGCGCAAATGGCGGCCGCGCAACTTCGGCGAGGTGGTGGGCCAGGAGCACGTGCTGCGCGCGCTTGTCAACGCGCTGGATAATGACCGCCTGCACCATGCGTTTTTGTTCACCGGCACGCGCGGCGTGGGGAAGACCACGCTGGCGCGGGTGCTGGCCAAATCGCTCAATTGCGAAAAGGGCGTTAGCTCCACGCCGTGCGGCGCGTGCAGCGCCTGCCGCGAGATAGACGAAGGCCGTTTCGTGGACCTGATCGAGGTGGATGCCGCCTCGCGCACCAAGGTCGAGGACACGCGCGAGCTGCTGGAAAATGTGCAATACGCGCCTACGCGCGGGCGCTACAAGGTGTATCTCATAGACGAAGTGCACATGCTCTCCGGGCACAGCTTCAATGCGCTGCTCAAGACCCTGGAGGAACCGCCGCCGCACGTGAAGTTTCTGCTCGCCACCACCGATCCGCAGAAGCTGCCGGTCACCATACTCTCACGCTGCCTGCAGTTTAATCTCAAGCGCTTGCCGGTCGAGCTTATTCAGCAGCGTCTTGCCGGTATCCTCGCCGCGGAAAAAATAGCAGGCGAGCCCGCCGCACTGTCCGCCATCGCGCGCGCGGCGGATGGCAGCCTGCGCGATGCCTTAAGCCTGCTCGATCAGGCCATCGCCTATGGCGCGGGAGCCGTGCGCGCCGACGAAGTACGCGCCATGCTGGGCAGCATCGAGCAGACGCATGTGATCGAACTGCTCGACGCGCTGGCAGGAGCGGGCTCCGCGTCCGACGCGCAGGCGCTGCTTGCGTGTACACAAAGGCTGGCCGAACACGCGGCGGATTTCACCGGCGTATTGGCGGAAATGCTCAGCACCCTGCAACGCATTGCGCTGGCGCAAGTTGCGCCCCAGACGCTGGATGACAGCCAGGGAGATCGTGAGGCGGTACTGAAGCTCGCCCATGCCATGACGCCGGAAGACGTGCAGCTTTACTATCAAATCGGCATCAACGGGCGGCGTGATCTGCCGTTTGCGCCTGATGTCCGCACCGGGTTTGAAATGACCCTGCTGCGTATGCTGGCATTCCGCCCCGCCGAGAGCGGTGCAATGACGGATGCCGCGCCACCCGCCGTGAAAAGCGCCGCCAGCGCGGCCCCCGCGGCCCAAAGCGTTGCCACGCAACCGGCAGCCGGGGCGCAGGACAATGATTGGGCAAACACCGTCGCCGCATTGAGACTCAGCGGCATGGCGCGTGAACTCGCCCTGCACTGCACCTTGAACAAGCGCGAAGGGGAGACGCTGCATCTCGCCCTGGACAGCGCGCACGCCAAGCTGCATACCAAGAATCTGGAGGAACGCCTGCAACAGACGCTGCAACAGCACTATGGCGCGCCGGTAAAACTGGTCATCAAGGTGGGCAGCTCAGGCCAGGAAACTCCCGCACAGCAACAGTCGCGCGTGCTGACCGAGCGCCAGCAGGCGGCGGTGCAGGCGGTGACCGCGGACCCCAACGTGCAGGCCTTGTGCGAGACATTTCAAGCCAGCGTGGACCCCAACTCGATTCGATTAACTGAATAGCGTAGAGGCGAAATGATGAAAGGCGGTTTAGGCAATATCATGCGGCAGGCGCAGCAGATGCAGGCCAATCTGCTCAAGGCGCAGGAAGAACTCGCGGCCCTGGAAGTGCCCGGTGAGTCCGGCGGCGGCATGGTGCGCGTGGTCATGACCGGGCGTTATGACATCAAGCGCGTCACCCTCGACCCCGAACTGCTTAAGGACGACAAGGAAATCATCGAGGACTTAATCGCCGCGGCGGTGAATGACGCCGTGCGCAAGATTGAAGCGTCGTCCAGGGAAAAATACGCCGGCATGACAGGCGGCATCGGCCTGCCGGAAGGCTTCAAAATGCCGTTTTAATGAAGAAAAGTAAAAATCACATTTTTTACTTTTCGTCTCTGAAAAATTCAGGGACGAATTTTTCAGAGGTTCCTTAAAGCAATGACGCCTTCACTCATCGAGCAGCTCATCGAAGCGTTACGCTGCCTGCCCGGCGTCGGCCCCAAGTCCGCCCAGCGCATGGCGTTTCACCTGCTGCAACGTAACCGCGCCGGCGCGCGCACGCTGGCGCACGCGCTTGCCGCCGCCGTGGACAGCATTCACCACTGCGCCGGCTGCCGCACCCTGTGCGAGGCCGAGTTGTGCAAACAGTGCAGCGACCCGGCGCGCGACCGTAGCGTGCTGTGCGTGGTGGAGAGCCCGCCCGACGTGCTCGCGGTGGAACGCGCCACCGGCTACAAGGGTTTGTACTTCGTGCTCATGGGCCACCTTTCGCCGCTGGACGGCATCGGCCCGAATGAAATCGGCCTGGATAAACTCGCGGCGCGGCTCGACGCGGGCGGCGTGAAAGAGGTGATACTCGCCACCAACCCCACCGTGGAAGGTGAAGCCACCGCGCACTACATCAGCGAACTGGTGCGCGTGCGCGGCATCAAACCCACCCGCATCGCCCACGGCGTACCGGTGGGCGGCGAACTCGAATACGTGGACGGCGGCACACTGTCCTACGCCTTCAGCGGCCGGCGCGAGATGTAGCCATCCGGCTAAAACGTCTCTCCGTTCCAGCCCCACATCGGGCCGGTGGCGTTGCTGAATTCAATATATACGCGCTCCTGGCTGATTCCCAGTTCCTGATGCATCAAATCGCATAGCGTTTTGGAGAGCGCGGTGGTTTTGTTTTGCGGTAGGCCGATGCTTTTCAGTTCCAGATAGGCAAGGGGGGCGTCCGTGCCGGCGAACAGCATCGGAGCCGGCGGCTCCAGCGCCACCATGACGTAGCTTTCCGGTTTGCCCAGGTGCTGAGCCACGGTTTTTGAGAGCTTTTTGAGCAGGGCGCCGGTCTGTGCGGGGTTCACGTCGGTGTTGGTTTGCAGCTTGAGGTAGGGCATGGGGTCTCCTTGGGGCTATTCCCGCAAATTTTACCTGTTTAAACAGTCTTTTGCAGTTCCTGCGCGTATCGTTTATGCTTATTAGTTTTCCATCTTGGAATGAATGGAGTGGCGAGTGTGGAGTTGACGGGTGCCGATATTCTGGTGCGTGCGTTGAAGGACGAGGGCGTCGAGTACGTCTTCGGTTACCCCGGCGGCGCGGTGCTGCATATCTATGATGCGTTGTACAAGCAGGAAGACGTGCAGCACATCCTGGTGCGCCACGAGCAGGGCGCGGCGCACGCGGCGGACGGGTACGCGCGTTCCACCGGCCGGCCTGGCGTGGTGCTGGTGACTTCCGGCCCGGGCGCGACCAATGCGGTGACCGGCATCGCCACCGCCTACATGGATTCCATCCCGCTGGTGGTCATCACCGGCCAGGTGCCGACGCACGCCATCGGCAGCGATGCCTTCCAGGAGGTGGATTCGGTCGGTATCACGCGCCCGTGCGTGAAGCACAATTTTCTGGTGAAGGATGTCAAAGACCTCGCCACCACCATTAAAAAGGCGTTTTTCATCGCCACCACGGGACGCCCCGGCCCGGTGGTGGTGGACGTGCCCAAGGATGTCACGGCCCAGAAGACGGAATACAGCTATCCGAAAAGGGTCAGCATCCGCTCCTATAAGCCGGTGACGGAGGGGCACCCCGGCCAGATCAAGAAGGCGGTGGATCTGCTGCTCTCCGCCAGGCGGCCCATGATTTATTCCGGTGGCGGCGTGATCCTGGGCGAGGCGTCCAAATCGCTGACCGAGTTCACGCGGCTGCTCGGCGCGCCGATCACCAACACCTTGATGGGGCTGGGCGCGTATCCGGCCACCGATCCTCAATTCGTCGGGATGCTGGGCATGCACGGCACGTATGAAGCCAATATGGCGATGCATGAGTGCGACGTGCTGCTCGCCATCGGCGCGCGTTTTGACGACCGCGTGGTGGGCAAGGTGGAGTTGTTCTCGCCCGGCTCGAAGAAGATACATGTAGACGTGGACCCGTCCTCGATCTCCAAGAGCGTGCGCGTGGACGTGCCTATCGTGGGCGCGGTGGAGCCGGTGCTGAAGGAGATCATCCGTCTCATCAAGGAAAGCGGGCAAAAGCCCGGCAAGGCGGCGCTCGCCGAGTGGTGGAAGCAGATCGCCCAGTGGCGCGCCAAAAATTGCCTGCGCTATGACCGCAACAGCAAGCTCATCAAGCCGCAATACGTGATCGAGCAGTTATACGAACAAACCAGGGGCGACGCCTTTGTGACTTCGGACGTCGGCCAGCACCAGATGTGGGCCGCGCAGTTTTACAAGTTCGACAAGCCGCGGCGCTGGATCAACTCCGGCGGGCTCGGCACCATGGGCTTCGGACTGCCCGCCGCGATGGGTGTGCAGCTTGCGCATCCCAAGGCCACGGTCGCCTGCGTCACGGGCGAGGCGAGCATCATGATGTGCATCCAGGAACTGTCCACCTGCAAGCAGTACGGCCTGCCGGTCAAGATCGTCAACCTCAACAACCGTTACATGGGCATGGTGCGCCAGTGGCAGGAATTCTTCTATAAAGGCCGCTATTCGCACTCGTACATGGAGGCGTTGCCGGATTTCGTGAAGCTCGCCGAGAGCTTCGGCCATGTCGGCATGCGCATCGAAAAACCCGGCGACGTGCAGCCCGCGATGAAAGAGGCGCTGAAGATGAAAGACCGGCTGGTGTTCATGGACTTCATCACCGACCAGACCGAGAACGTGTATCCCATGATCGAGGCGGGCAAGGGACATCACGAGATGCACCTGTCGCCGGAACGGGAGTTGGCCTGATGCGCCACATCATCTCCATTTTGATGGAAAACGAGTCGGGCGCGCTGTCGCGCGTGGCGGGGCTGTTCTCGGCGCGCGGTTATAATATCGAGTCGCTCACCGTGGCGCCGACCGAAGACCCGTCCCTGTCGCGCATGACGCTGGTGACCAGCGGCACCGAGGAGGTCATCGAGCAGATCACCAAGCAGTTGAACAAGCTGGTGGACGTGGTGAAATTGATGGACCTCACCGAGGGCCCGCACATCGAGCGCGAAATGATGCTCATCAAGGTGCGCGCCGTGGACGCCGGGCGCGATGAGCTGAAACGCCTGGCCGACATCTTCCGCGGCCACATCATTGATGTCACCGACACCAGTTATACGATAGAGCTGACCGGCACCGGCGAAAAGCTCGACGGCTTTATCCAGGCGCTGGACAAGAAAACCATTCTGGAAGTGGTGCGCTCCGGCGTATCGGGCATTGCGCGCGGCGAAAAGAGTCTCAAAGTAGGATAGTAATTAACTTTAACTATAATTAGTAAGTTCAGGATATATATGAAAATTTATTACGATAAAGATGCTGATCTGGCGATCATCAAAAAGAAAAAGGTGGCCATCATCGGTTACGGTTCACAAGGCCATGCGCACGCCAATAATTTGCAGGATTCCGGGGTAGAAGTGGTAGTGGGCCTGCGCCCCGGTTCGGCCTCCGAGACCAAGGCCAAGGCCGCCAAGATTGCGGTGAAGGACGTGCCCGACGCCGTCAAGGGCGCGGACGTGGTGATGATACTCGCGCCGGATCAACATCAGGCCAAGCTGTACCGCGACACCATCGAGCCCAACATCAAGCAGGGCGCGGCACTGGCCTTCGCGCACGGGTTTAATATTCACTTCGGCCAGATCGAGCCGCGCGCCGATCTGGATGTCATCATGATCGCGCCCAAGGGCCCCGGCCATCTGGTGCGTTCGACTTATAAACAAGGCGGCGGTGTGCCGAGCCTGATTGCTATTCATCACAATGTCTCCGGCAACGCCAAGGAGTTGGCGCTGTCGTATGCCAGCGCCATCGGCGCGGGCCGCGCGGGTATCATCGAGACCAATTTCCGCGAAGAGACCGAGACCGATTTGTTCGGCGAACAGGCGGTATTGTGCGGCGGCGCCACGGCACTGGTGCAGGCCGGGTTTGAAACCCTGGTCGAGGCCGGCTACGCGCCGGAAATGGCCTATTTCGAATGCCTGCACGAATTGAAGCTGATCGTGGACCTGATGTACGAGGGCGGCATCGCCGACATGCGCTATTCCATCTCCAACACCGCGGAATACGGCGACATGACGCGCGGGCCGCGCATCGTCACCGCGGAGACCAAGCGCGAGATGAAGAAAATCCTGGGTGAAATCCAGAGAGGCGAATTCGCGCGCGAGTTCATCCTGGAAAACCAGGCCGGCGCGCCGGTGATGAAGGCCAACCGCCGGCTCACGCGTGAGCATCCGATCGAGGTGGTGGGTGAAAAATTGCGCAGCATGATGCCCTGGATCAAAGCCAACCGTCTGGTGGATAAAACCAAAAACTGAGCGAGTTCAACGCGCCCTTCATGTCCTTAGCCGACGATCAGTCTGCAGCGGAGCAGGGCGCGCGCACCGCCAAACGGCGGCGCGGTATTTACCTGCTGCCCAACCTGTTCACCACGGCGGGGCTGTTTGCCGGGTTTTACGCCATTGTGGCCGGGATGCAGGGGCGCTTCGAGGCGGCGGCCGTCGCCGTTTTCGTCGCCATGCTGATGGACGGCATAGATGGGCGCATCGCGCGCCTGACCCGCACCGAAAGCGACTTCGGCAAGGAATACGACAGCCTGTCCGACATGGTGTCGTTCGGGCTGGCCCCGGCGCTGGTGATCTACAGTTGGAGCTTGTCGCAACTGGGCAAGGTCGGCTGGCTCGTCGCCTTTGTGTACGCGGCGTGTGCGGCCTTGCGCCTGGCGCGCTTCAACACCCAGCAGGGGAGCGCCGACAAGCGCTACTTCAAAGGCCTTGCCAGCCCCGCCGCCGCCGCGGTGATTGCCGGCATGGTGTGGCTGGGGCACGATCTCAGCTTGACGGCCTCGCTTACCAAGTTCCCCGCCTTCATCATCACGCTGGCGGTGAGCGCCCTCATGGTCAGCAACATCCGTTATTACAGCTTCAAGGATCTGAACCTGAAGGGCGAAGTGCGCTTCGTCACCGTGCTGGCTGTGATGCTGATTTTCGTGCTCATCGCCATCGCCCCGCCGCAGGTGTTGTTCGCGGTATTTTTTCTCTACGCCGTGTCCGGGCCGGGCATGGCGGTGTTGTGGTTCTGCAAGAAGCAACAGGCGAAAAAAAAGGAGCAGGAAAGGCTGCGCGATACGCTCAAATAGGCAGTACTTGAAAACTGCCTGCGTAAACCTTATAGTGTTATCCATATGAAAAACGCAAGCCACACTTCTCGCACCGCATCCGCCCTTTCCGGGCAGGCTGGCTTGCGCGCCTCGCTTCTGCTTCGCTCCCTGCGGCTGCTGCCCTGACGGGCAGATCACACTTCCACCCCTGGCGAGGGGAACATAAACACGCATGAACCCGAAATCAGAGTGAACGCGGCGCAGCCACGAGGCGTTGCCGTGTGTGACGGCGTGGAGTTTAGGACATGAACGACAAGTTAATCATTTTTGACACGACATTGCGCGACGGCGAGCAGAGCCCCGGCGCGTCCATGACGCGCGAGGAAAAGCTGCGCATCGCCAGGGCGCTGGAGCGTATGCGCGTGGACGTGATCGAGGCCGGTTTTCCGGTGGCGAGCCCGGGCGATTTCGAGGCGGTGCAGGCGGTAGCCAACGCGGTGAAGGACAGCACGGTGTGCGCCCTGGCGCGCGCCTTGCCCAGGGATATAGACGCCGCCGCCGAGGCGGTCAAGGGCGCGCGGCGCGCGCGCATCCATACCTTCATCGCCACCTCGCCGGTGCACATGCAGATGAAGCTCAAGATGACGCCGGAGCAGGTCATCGAGCACGCGGTGAGCGCGGTCAAGCGTGCGCGTCAGCACACCGATGACGTGGAGTTTTCCCCGGAGGACGCCGGGCGTTCCGAGATAGACTTTTTGTGCAGGGTGCTGGAGGCGGTGATTGCCGCCGGGGCGCGCACGGTGAATATCCCGGACACGGTGGGCTACAACCTGCCGCATCAGTTCGGCGCGCTCATCAAGACCTTGCGCGAACGCGTGCCCAATTCGGACCAGGCGGTGTTTTCCGTGCATTGCCACAATGATCTGGGGCTTGCGGTGGCCAACTCGCTGTCCGCGGTGTTGAACGGCGCGCGTCAGGTGGAGTGCACCATCAACGGCCTGGGCGAGCGCGCGGGCAACGCGGCGCTGGAGGAGATCGTGATGGCGGTGCGCACGCGGCGCGATCTGTTCATCTGCGACACCGGCTTGGACACCACGCAAATCGTGCCGAGTTCACGCCTGGTATCCGGCATCACCGGCTTCGCGGTGCAGCCCAACAAGGCCATCGTGGGGGCCAACGCCTTCGCGCACGAGTCCGGCATCCACCAGGACGGCGTGCTCAAGCATCGCACGACTTACGAAATCATGCGCGCCGAGGACGTGGGCTGGAGCGCCAACCGCATGGTGCTCGGCAAGCACTCCGGACGCAACGCCTTCCGCACCCGCTTGCAGGAACTGGGCGTGGCGTTTGACTCGGAGGAAGAGTTGAATGACACCTTCCAGCGTTTCAAGGAACTCGCCGACAAGAAGCACGAAATCTACGACGAGGACTTGCAGGCATTGGTGACGGAAACCAATCTGGCGGCGGAGAACGAGCGCATCAAGCTGGTGTATCTCAGGGTGTGTTCCGAGACCGGCGAGACGCCGCAGGCCGAAGTGACGTTATGGGTGGACGGCGCGGAGCAACGCGCCAATGCCAGCGGCGGCGGCCCGGTGGATGCGTCGTTCAAGGCCATCGAGCGCATGATTAACAGCGGCGCCCAGTTGCTGTTGTACTCGGTGAACAACATCACCTCCGGCACCGATTCGCAGGGCGAGGTGACGGTGCGTCTGGAGAAAGGCGGGCGCGTGGTGAACGGACAGGGCGCGGATACCGACATCGTGATCGCCTCGGCCAAGGCCTATATCAACGCGCTGAATAAAATCCTGCTGCCCACGGAGCGCGCCCATCCGCAGGCGGGGCAGCCGATATAGCCTGGCGGGCGCAGGGCTATCTTTTCCCTTCCAGTTCACGCAGCTTATCCTGGGCCTCGCGCGCGCCCTTGAGATCGCCCTTGCGGCTGCGCGCCTGGGCGATGGTTTTCCAGTTGCGCGCCAGCACGCTGACGTTATTGCCCGCCAGGTTATTGGACTTGGCGGCGAGATTCGCCGCCTGATCCAGTTGGCCCTGTTGCAGCCGTATCTCGGCCAGGCGGCTCCACACCTCGGCGTTACGCGGCTCCAGACGCAGGGCGCGCTCCAGCGCCGCCGCCGCCGCGTCCAGCCGGCCGATTCTGCTTTGCTGGTCCGCATTGTCAAGCAATGCCACCACGGCGGAATTCGGCGCCGGCGGGACATCCTCGGCAATCATTTGCGGCGCCGTGTTTTCCGGCAGCGGTTCGGCGCGGAGTTCGCCCGTTGTCTCCGGCAGCGCCATGACACTCACGGCAGGTTCTTCCACGGACGGCGCTGCCGGCGCTGTTTCCGCGCTGCGATCCTGTATCGGGGCAGTACCTGTAGCGGCGCAGCCTGACAACGCCGCGCACGCGGCAAGCATAAGCAATGGGCCAGGAGGATGATGGCGCAGGAAGAGTGTCACGCTTAAATAATACCGCTTTTAGCGGGATCGTGCAGGTTGAGCCTGAAAGAACCGTTTGAAAAAGCGCTCGATGGAATTCTCTCCCCCGTCAGCGCACGGAGATATTTCGCCAGGGGCGGAACCCTCGATGAAGGGCAGCTCCACGGCGTCGGCGCATCCCGGTCCCGCGCGTAAACCGGTTTGCAGGTCTACGCGCGCCAGCTCCACGCTGGCGGGCGGCGTCAGGCGCAACGGATCGGCGCCGATCGTTCCCATGATATCACCCCATACCCTGAGCGCGCCGCTGGCGCCGCTCAAACCGGTAGGCCGATTATCGTCGCGCCCAACCCACACCACAGCCAGGTGCTGGCCGCTGAATCCGGCGAACCAGCTGTCGCGCAGATCGTCGGTGGTTCCGGTCTTGCCGGCCACGGTCAGGCCGTCCGGCAGCTGTTGAATCACGGAACGCGCCGTGCCCGCGCTGACCACCTGCTGCAACGCGGTGGTGAGCAGGAACACCGGGGCCGGCTCGTACACCTGTTCCACCGAGAGCGGATAACGCTGCAGCGGCTCTCCCTTGACCGTGAGCACCTCGCGGATCGAGCGCAGCGGCGCGCGGAACCCGCCGCTGGCGATGGTTTGGTACATCTGCGTCACTTCGATGGGAGTGAGTTCCACGGCGCCGAGCAGTACGGAGGGGAAGGGCGCGATATCGCGCATGACGCCAAGCCGCTTCATGGTGCGCACCACGCCTGGCACGCCGATCTCCATTCCCAGGCGCGCGGTGGATACGTTATAGGAATGCGCGAGCGCGCCGAGCAGCGGCACCATGCCGTGATTCTGGAGATCGTAATTTTGCGGCGCCCACGGTTTGCCGCCCGGGTTGTTGAAGGTGACGGGACTGTCATCGAGCAGGGTGGCGAGCGTGTAGCGCTTCGGAAGGCTGAGCGCGGTGAGATAGACCGCGGGTTTGACCAGCGAGCCGATGGGGCGCTGCGCGTCCAGGGCGCGGTTGAATCCGGAGTAGCGCGCCTCGCGCCCGCCCGCCACGGCCAGCACCTCGCCGTTATCGTTGCGCGCCACGACCACCGCGCCTTCCAATCGCCCGGCGGGGATTTTGTATTGTTTTTCCAGTTGCGCGATGCGCGCGTCGAGCGCCTGTTCGGTATTTTTCTGAATGCGCGGATCGAACGTGGTGAAGATTTGCAGGCCCTCGGAAGTCAAATCCTCTTCTTTGTAATCCCGCTTCAACTGGCGGCGCAGCAAATCCATGAACGCCGGATAAGGCGAGGTGCCGCTTGGCGCACGGGGAATGACCCCGAGCGGCGCGGCCTTGGCGGTTCTGGCCTCCTCCGCGGTGATGAGCTGCTGATCCAGCAGCACATCCAGTACCAGGCTGCGCAGGGCCAGGGCGCGCTCCGCGTGGCGGCGCGGATCGTAGTAGGAAGGGCCGCGCACCATGCCCACCAGCAAGGCGAATTGCGGAAGTTTCAGTTCGTTGAGCGGCTGGCCGAAATAAAACCGGCTGGCAAGGCTGAAACCGTGGATAGCGCGGCTGCCTTCCTGGCCGAGGAATACTTCATTGAGGTAGGCCTCCAGGATTTCGTCCTTGCTGTAATGCGCCTCCAGCAGCAGCGCCATGATGGCCTCGTTGAGCTTGCGCCACCAGGTGCGTTCCGAAGTGAGGTAAAAATTCTTGACCAGTTGCTGGGTGAGCGTGCTGCCGCCCTGCACCGCGCGGCCGCTGCGCAGATTGGCCAGCATCGCGCGAGCGATGGAAACCGGGTTGACGCCGTAATGCCGGTAGTAATGCCGGTCCTCCACGGCGATCAGGGTTTTGATGAGCAGGGGAGGAACTTCGCCGATCTGCACCAGCACCCGGTCTTCGTGGTGCGCGGGATAGATGCTGCCGATCAGCACCGGATCGAGCCGCACCAGGTCGAGCGTTTTGCCGCTCTCGAAATCCTGCAACTCATGGACGGCGCCGCCTTCAAACGCCACGCGCACCTTGCGCGAGGGCTCGGCGCTGTCCCAGAAGCGGAACGCGCGCGTGACGAAACGCAGTTCGTTGTCGCCCGGACTGTACTGGCCCGCTGCGTCCAGGCGCGCGTTGCGGCGGTAACCGAGATCGGACAATTCCGCGTCAAGCGCCGCGGGGGTGAGGCGCATGCCCTGAAACAGTTCCAGCGGACGCGCATAGACGCGCGCCGGCAATTCCCACCGTTTGCCTTCAAAGTGCGTGCGCACGGTGAAATCCAGGTACAGCACGTAAGGCACGGTGATGATGGCCATTGCCAGTGCCATCTTTGCGGCCAGGCGCAGCAGGGTTTTTTTGCGGCGAGTCAAGGCGAATGTGAAACAGGGAGCTTCGTGTACGGATATTCAAGTATATACGTTTTAAGCGTCAGGTTGACACTTCTTGTGCTTGCTTTCGACGGGGGGGCGTTTTAGCATGACGCGACACCGATGACCGTCACACCGCGCCCAGCCTGTCTGTTCCTGTGCGCCGCGCTGTTGCTCGGCGGCTGCGCCGGCGCGCCCATGCAGGGGCGCGCCGCTCCGGAGGAGGCTTATCCCCCTGATGCGGACACGGCCATGCGGGCGCTATATGTTGCGCGGGAAATGCTGGGCGTGCCATACAGCTACGGCGGCAGCTCGCCCAACGGGTTTGATTGCAGCGGCCTGGTGTACTACAGCTACCGGGAGGCGGGGTTCGCCGTGCCGCGCACCACCCTCGCGCAGTATCAGGCCACCCGCCCGGTTTCCGCGCGCGGGCTTGAGCCGGGCGACCTGGTGTTTTTCAGGCTGGACGGGCGCGCCGTTTCTCACGTCGGGCTCTATATAAGCAACGGTCAATTCATTCATGCCCCGGCGACAGGCAAAGAGGTGACGATGGCAAGCCTGGCCAACCGCTACTGGCGCGAGCGCTTCGTGCGCGGCGGCCGGTTTGATTAGACGATGACGCTCACCGAACTGCGTTACATCGTGGCGGTGGCGCGCGAACGCCACTTCAGGCGCGCCGCGCAGGCGTGCTTCGTCAGCCAGCCCACGTTGAGCGTGGCGATCCGCAAGCTGGAGGATGAGCTGGGGGTGGTGCTGTTTGAGCGCGCGGGCGCGGAAGTCACGCTCACACCCGTCGGCGAGCGCATCGTCGCCCAGGCGCAGCGCGCACTGGAGCAGACCGCCGTCATCAAGCAGATCGCGCAACAGGGCAAGGACCCGCTGGCGGGGCCGCTGCGCTTCGGCGTGATCTACACCATCGGGCCGTATCTTTTGCCGTACCTGATACCGCTGCTGCACAAGCGCGCGCCGCGCATGCCGCTGTTGATTGAGGAGAGTTACACCGCCACCCTGAGCGAGCTTTTGAGGGAAGGCGCGCTGGACGTGATTATGATTTCGCTGCCGTTTGAAGCGCCCGGCGTCGTGACTCAGGCGCTGTACGACGAGCCGTTCGTGGTGGTGACGCCCGCCGCGCATCCCTGGAAAAAACAGAAGGCCGTCAAGGCGGGCGAACTTGCCGGGGAAAACCTGCTATTGCTGGGGCCGGGTCATTGCTTCCGCGATCAGGTGCTGAGGGTATGCCCCGACCTCAACCGCTCCAGCGCGGTAGGCAGCCTGCAACGCACGCTGGAAGGCGGCTCGCTGGAGACCATCCGCCACATGGTGGCGTCCGGCGCGGGCGTCACGGTGCTGCCATGCACCTCGGTGTACGCGCACCCGCCGGAAAACAGGCTGCTTAACGTGCGTCCGTTTGCCGGCGCTGCGCCGAAGCGGCGCATCGCGCTCGCCTGGCGCGACAGCTTCCCGCGCCCGGATGCGATCAAGGCGTTGCGCGAGGCGGTGCACGCCTGCGGACTGCGCTGCGTGAGCTATGTTGATAACGCCCGTCCGCATGGCCGGACATAATAGCTAAAATCTATCAATATATTTAATACAATCAATTAGATTAATCATGCCTCCGCCCCTATCATCTCCTCATGCCGCAATGAGCGGCGAACCAACATAGGAGATGAAACATGAAAACGAGTGCATCCATTACCGTAAAAAACATCGAAGCCGCCTTTGCGGGCGAGTCCATGGTGCACATCAAGTACCTGTACTTCGCCGGTATCGCGCGCGCGCACGGCGACGTGGAAACCGCCAGGGTGTTTGAAGAAACCGCGGCGCAGGAAGTGCAACACGCCTTCGGCCATTTGGACCTTTTGTACCCGAAGCCGGAAATGAACGTGGCGCGTTGTCTTGAGATGGCCATCGCCGGAGAGACGTATGAGTACACCGAGATGTACCCGAATTTCCGGCACATGGCGGTGCAAGAAGGCAACCAGGCCGCGGTCGCTGAGTATGACGAGCAGATCGCCGAATCAAAAGAGCATGCGCAGCGCTTCCGCGCCACCCTGGAGAAGGCCGCCAAACGCTTCGCGGCGCTCGCCAAGGTCGAGGAGCGGCACGCTAATCAGTACCGCGCCACGCTCGAAAAAGTGACGGCTTGACACTATATCAATCAAATTGAGGAGATGACGATGAAGAAATGGCAATGTGTGGTATGCGGCTTTATTTATGATGAAGCCAAGGGACTGCCGGAAGAGGGCATCGCCCCCGGCACGCGCTGGGGGGACATCCCGGAAAACTGGGCTTGTCCCGACTGCGGCGTCGCCAAGAGCGATTTTGAAATGATCGAAATCAGCGACGCGGCGTAATCTGAAACCAGGGGAGGGCCATGCCCTCCCTGTTTTTTTACAGGGAACGATATGCACTCGATTGTGATTATCGGCACGGGGCTTGCCGGTTACACTACAGCGCGCGAGCTGCGCAAGCTTGATAAAGACACGCCGCTCACGCTCGTCAGCGCGGACGACGGCCGCTTTTATTCCAAGCCCATGCTGTCCAACGCCTTTGCGCAGGGAAAAACCGCCGAGCAGCTGGCCACACAGGATGTGGCGCAGATGCAGGCGCAACTCAACGCCACGATACTGGCGCACACGCGTGTAAACAGCATTGATACTGCGCGGCATACCGTGACCTGCGACGGCAAGACGCTACCCTATTCCAAACTGGTATTGGCCCTGGGCGCGGATCCGATACGCGCGCCGCTCGCGGGTGACGCTGCGGATCAGGTGCTGACGGTGAATGACTTGGCGGATTACGCGCGTCTGCGCAAGGCGCTGGAAGGCGCCAAGCGTATCGTCATCATCGGCGCGGGTTTGATCGGCTGCGAGTTCGCCAATGACTTGTGCACGGCCGGTTTCAGCGTGCACGTGGTTGATCCCAACCCGGCGCCGCTCAACCGGCTGCTGCCGGAAGCGGCGGGCGCGCAATTGCGCGCCGCGTTGGGGAGGACCGGCGCAGAGTGGCACGCCAATACGAAGGCCGTGTCGGTCAATCGAGCGCATAACGGCTATCTTGTTACCCTGGCTGACGGCGCCGCGCTTGAGGCGGACGTGGTACTGTCCGCGATCGGCCTCAAGCCGCGCGTGCTGCTTGCGCAACAGGCGGGAATCAAAATCAACCGCGGCATCGTGACGGACCGTTATTTGCAAACCAGTGCACCGGATGTGTATGCCCTGGGCGACTGCGCCGAGGTTGAAGGATTGGTGCTGCCCTTCGTCATGCCCATCATGCACGCCGCCCGCGCCCTTGCCAGGACGCTGGCGGGCACGCCCGCGCCCGTCGTGTATCCGGCCATGCCGGTCGTGGTGAAAACACCCGCTTATCCCATCGTGGTATCACCGCCGCCCGCCGGCATTTCCGGCGCGTGGCAGGTGACTGAGGGCGAAGAGGGCGTGCGCGCGTTATTTTATGATGCACAACAACATTTACACGGGTTTGCGCTCACCGGCAAGTCAACAAGCGAGAAAGCTGCGCTCACGCAGCAAATACCGCCGCTGCTTGGCTGACAAAAACTTAAACCTGGAGCGCACATAAACCCCTTCCCGGAGTTTATTGCTTAAGGAGTAATTTGATGTTGAGTCAAATGAGGCTGGCGCGCGGACACGTCTTCATCGAGTTATGGATCTCGATTGCCCTACTGGCGGTCGGCGTCATATTCGCCTGGAATGGCTTGACGCACAACACGTTGCTTCCGCTGGCCGCCGGTATCGCGGGGATGGAACTGGTTCTCCTGCTCATGCTTGGGGTCGTAGTGCAAGGCATCAACACATCATTGGTCCGGCGCGCCGTGGAGCGTTTTCCTTTCGGGATTTTCGTTGTGGCTGGAGTCGCCGCCGCGGAGCTTGTGGCGGTTACAGGGCATTATGCGGCATCGAAGACGGTGATTCTTGTCTCGCCGGTGGCTGGAATCGCTGCGGGGATACTTGCGGGTGTGCTTGCCGCACGCGCAAGAGACCGGCTTGAGGTGCTTAACGAACGGCTCGCCGGCCTCGCAGAAGCACTGCTTCTGCTGTTACTCCCGCTGTATCTCGTGGGGGCCGTGGCCCTTTCAGTTTTTGCCGAACTGTTCAGCGGCGGAATCTCGCAGGGCATCGAGAGCACGCTTGGCCTCATTCTGTTCCTGGCGCTCCTCGCCGGTTTCATTATGGGCGTGCGCTGGACGATGCAGCGCTACCAGAACCTTCGGGGCACCCTGGTGTGGCTGGCGCGATTCCTTGGGTTCTGCCTGTTTGTCGCTTCCCCCGTGCTGTTGTTGAGCGTGCTCTTTTATACGGGGTTGGGAGGACAGGCTGACGGTTTGAATGTCTTGCTCGCCATCGAGGCAGCGGCCCTGGTTGCCCTGTTCGGTTTGTGGGCGGTCATAAAGCGCCGTGCCGAGATCGCTAATGCGAGTCATTAGACGCTTGCGCATCTTCTGGTGATAGAGGTGTGTATTTTTATAAAATGGCGTCCCCAAGGGGATTCGAACCCCTGTTGCCGCCGTGAAAGGGCAGTGTCCTAGGCCTCTAGACGATGGGGACGGAAAGTGGCGTGTGACTCGTTCTTCTCTGGTATTTGGTGGAGCCAGGCGGGATCGAACCGCCGACCTCTTGCATGCCATGCAAGCGCTCTCCCAGCTGAGCTATGGCCCCTGAATACAGTGGCGAGTTTCGAGTAGCGAGGAAAGCATTTACTCGCTACTAGCCACTCGTTACTGAATCTGCGTATTGTACGGGTTCCGCCAAGATAGCGTCAATCGCGGCGAACTCTTGAGCGCATCAGGACGCGGTTTTTTCAATATGCGCCAGGGCGCGGGTAATGCGCTGGCGCGTCTTTTCACGTCCCAGCAGGTGCACGGTCACGTCTATGGGCGGAGAGGCGGCTTTCCCCGTGACCGCGACGCGCAGGGGTTGCGCGAGTTTACCCAGGGTGAGTCCGTGCGCCACGGCGGTGTCGGCGATCAATTGATGAATGGCGGCCGGTTCCCACGCGGCGAGCCCGGCCAGACCCTCGCGCAGCGCTGAGAACGGGGGTGCTGCCTGCGCGGTCAGGTGTTTCACGGCGCTTTCCTCATACTGGTTGAAGTCCTTGTAGAAAATCGCGCTCGCCTCGGCCATCTCCACCAGGGTTTTGGCGCGCTCGCGCAGGGCCTTGACCACTTCCACCAGTTCAGGACCCTCTGCGGGGTCTATGCCGAGCCGGCCCATGTGCCAGCTTAAATGATGCGCAACGTGAGCCGGGGCCGAGGTTTTAATATAGTGCTGGTTCAGCCACAGCAGTTTTTCGGTGTTGAAAGCGCTTGCGGACCGGTTTACGTTTTTAATGTCGAACAACGCTATCATCTCGTCGAGCGAGAAGATTTCCTGATCGCCGTGCGCCCAGCCGAGGCGCACCAGGTAATTGAGCAGCGCCTCCGGCAGGAATCCGTCCTCGCGGTACTGCATCACACTCACCGCGCCGTGGCGTTTGGACAGGCGCTGGCCGTCATTGCCCAGTATCATCGGCACATGCGAATAGGAGGGCGGCGTGGCGCCGAGCGCCTTGAGAATGTTGATCTGGCGCGGTGTGTTGTTGAGGTGGTCGTCGCCGCGTATCACGTGCGTGACGCGCATGTCCCAGTCGTCCACCGCGACGGTGAAATTATAGGTGGGTGAGCCGTCGGAGCGCGCGATGATGAGATCGTCCAGTTCGCTGTTCTGAAATATCACCGCACCCTTGATTTCATCGTGCACCACTACTTCGCCGTCGAGCGGGTTTTTGAAGCGCACTACCGGCGCAACGCCGGACGGCGGTGTTTTCAAGTCGCGGCAATGATGGTCGTAACGCGGCTTTTCCTTGTGCGCCATCTGGCCGGCGCGCAGCGCCTCCAGGCGTTCCCTGGAGCAATAGCAATGATAGGCCTTGCCCTCCTTAAGCAGCTTGTCCAAGGCCGCGCGGTAATGTTCGGTGCGCTGGGTCTGGTAAAACGGGCCTTCGTCGTATTCCATGCCAAGCCAGGTCATACCCTCCAGAATCGCATTCACGGACTCCGCGGTGGAGCGGGCGAGGTCGGTGTCCTCGATGCGCAGGATAAACGCGCCGCCGTGTTTGCGCGCATGCAGCCAGGAATAAAGCGCGGTGCGCGCGCCGCCGACGTGCAGATAACCGGTCGGGCTGGGGGCGAAACGGGTGCGGACGGTCATGCAGGAATACTCAAAGCAGACATTCTAGCAAAAATACGCCGATTTGACGCTGTTCGCGTCACACCGTAGAATTCCCGAGTTGTGCCGCGAAGCGGCGAACGCCAGTACATGGATGTACTGGCCGGTGTTGTTTAGGCAACTGAAGTCACGCCAGGGACGGCATAGAGACTGGTTGTATTTTGGGCGATTAGCTCAGCGGGAGAGCACTACCTTCACACGGTAGGGGTCGCTGGTTCAATCCCAGCATCGCCCACCATTCACCATGCTGTTCGCGTTGTAACGGCGCCCGGTTACACCTCGACCATCTCGAAGTCGTCCTTGCTCGCTCCGCAGTCCGGACAGGTCCAGTTTGGCGGTAAATCATCCCATTTTGTGCCGGGCGGGATGCCGGCTTCCGGCAGTCCCTGGGCTTCATCATAGATAAAGCCGCAGATAACACACATGTACTTTTTCATGACAGGCTCAGAACGTTAATGATGGGCAGTGCTGCGTGGCGGGCGCTATTTTCTCACGTTCCGGCGCCAATGCCTATCGCCCATGATAAAATGGTAAAAAATGGAATAGGGCCGTGAAAAACACGCATCCAGCCGCGCCGTTGGTCATGGTTTTCGCCGGACATGATCCCAGCGGCGGCGCAGGCATACAGGCGGATATCGAGGCCGTGGCCAGCCAGGGTTGCCGCGCCGCGCCCGTGGTGACCGCCGTCACGGTGCAGAATACGCGGGGCGTGAAGGACTATCAAATAGTAGACACTGCGCTGGTTATCGAACAGGCGCGTGCGGTGCTGGAAGACATGCCGGTGGCGGCGTTCAAGATCGGCATGCTCGGCAGCCACGTGATCGCCGAGGCGGTGCATACCCTGCTCGCGCAGCACCCGCATGTGCCGGTGGTGCTCGATCCGGTGCTCGCGTCGGGATCGGGCCAGAGTTTGTCCGATGACGCGCTGCAGGAAGTGATTGTCTCCTTATTGTTGCCGCTCACCACGGTGTTCACCCCCAACAGTCTGGAGGCGCGCCGGTTCGCGCCATCCGCCGACAGCCTGGATGCCTGCGCGCAGCAGCTTATGGAGTACGGCAGCGACTACGTGCTCATTACCGGCACGCACGAGCGTACGCCCGATGTGGTGAACACCCTGTACGGCAACCGCCGCCGTCTGGAGTCATTCAGCTGGAAGCGTTTGCCGCAGAGTTATCACGGTTCCGGCTGCACGCTGGCCTCGGCCATCGCGGGACTGCTGGCGCAGGGCAACGAGCCGCTCAGCGCGGTGGACGAAGCGCAGCGCTATACCTGGGAAACGCTGAAACACGCGCACCACATCGGAAAAGGCCAGGCGCTGCCCAACCGGTTTTATTGGGCGCGATCGGGCAGGGAATGAACCATGATTAAGGCTGCGGCGGCTGCGAACAGTATGCCGCTATTGCGCGGTTTGTACGCGATTGCGGACCAGGCATTGATTCCCACGGGACAACTGATTGAACGGGCTGAATCAGCGCTGCAAGGCGGCGCGGCGCTGCTGCAATACCGCGCCAAGCACGCCGACGCGGCGCAACGCGAAGCCGATGCGCGCGCGTTGCTCACGCTGTGTCGCGCCTATCACGCGCCATTGATTATCAATGACGACGTGGCGCTCGCCAAAATTTTAGGCGCGGACGGCGTGCACCTGGGGGCGGATGATGCAACGCTCGCTTATGCGCGTCAGGCGCTGGGCCCGCGCGCCATCATCGGCGTCTCCTGTTACAACTCGATTGAGCGCGCGCTGCGGGCGGAGCGGGAGGGCGCGGATTACGTCGCGTTTGGACGTTTCTTCCCCTCGCGCAGCAAACCCGGCGCCGTGCAAGCGGATGTCGCCTTGCTGCGCGCAGCAAGAAAAAAGCTGCATCTCCCCATCGCGGCGATAGGCGGCATCACGGCGCAAAACGGCGCGCCGCTGCTGGAGGCGGGCGCGGACATGCTGGCGGTGATACACGGCGTATTTGGCCAACAGGATGTCCGTTCCGCCGCGCAGAGTTACACAATGCTTTTCAGAAGGAAGAAAAATGAACCGGTCACATGAACTTTTTATCCGGGCGGGGCAGCGCATTCCCGGCGGCGTGAATTCGCCGGTGCGCGCGTTCCGCGGCGTGGGCGGCGAGCCGCTGTTCTTTAAACGCGGAGAAGGCGCGTACCTGATAGACGAGGACGGCAAACGTTACATTGACTATGTCGCCTCCTGGGGGCCGATGATCGCCGGGCATGCGCATCCCTCCGTGGTCAAGGCAGTGCAGGAGGCCGCAGCGCAGAGCCTCGGCTTCGGGGCGCCGACCGCGATAGAAGTGGAGATGGCGGAAAAGATATGCGCGCTGATGCCCTCGATTGAAATGGTGCGCCTGGTCAGCTCCGGCACCGAGGCCACCATGACCGCGTTGCGTCTGGCGCGCGGCTATACCGGGCGTGACAAGATCGTGAAATTCGAAGGCTGCTATCACGGCCACTCCGACTCGCTGCTCATCAAGGCCGGCTCCGGCGCGCTCACCCTCGGCGTGCCGACCTCGCCCGGCGTGCCCGCGGCGCTGGCGCAGCACACGTTGACCCTGGACTACAACGACCTGGATCAGGTGCGCGCGGCCTTCAAGCAGCACGGCAAAGACATCGCCTGCGTCATCGTCGAGCCGGTGGCAGGCAATATGAACTGTGTGCCGCCTGCGCCGGAGTTTTTGCAGGGTCTGCGCGCCGTATGCGACGAATACGGCAGCGTGCTGATTTTTGACGAGGTGATGACCGGTTTTCGCGTCGCGCTCGGCGGGGCGCAGCAGGTTTACGGCGTCAGGCCCGATCTCACCACGCTCGGCAAGGTGATCGGCGGCGGCCTGCCGGTGGCCGCGTTCGGCGGGCGCAAGGATATCATGCAAAAAATCGCGCCGCTCGGCCCGGTGTATCAGGCGGGAACCCTGTCCGGCAATCCGGTGGCGCTCGCCGCGGGACTCGCCACGCTCAAGCTGATTGAACAGCCGGAATTTTTTGCGCGCCTGACCGCAACCACGCAACGCTTTACCGAAGGCATGACGCAACGCGCGAAACAGGCCGGGATTCCGCTTACCACCAATCAGGCGGGCGGCATGTTCGGCCTGTTTTTCACCGAAGCGCCCAAGGTGCATAATTTCGCCCAGGTCATGGCGTGCAATGTGGAGCGCTTCAAAAAATTTTTCCACGGCATGCTGGAGCAGGGCGTGTATCTCGCGCCGTCCGCGTTCGAGGCGGGCTTTGTATCGAGCGCGCACGGTGACAAGGAAATCGCTGCTACGCTCAGCGCAGCGGAAAACGTGTTTGCCTCGCTCTAGACCCGCTCATCATGTTTGACACCCTCACCGGACGTCTGGCGCGCACGTTAAAAAACCTGCGCGGACAGGGGCGTTTAAGTGAAGACAATATCAAGGACGCCCTGCGCGAGGTGCGCGTGGCGCTGCTCGAAGCCGACGTTGCCCTGCCCGTGGTGCGCGATTTCATCGAACACGTGCGCGCGCGCGCCGTCGGGCAGGAGGTAATGCAGAGCCTCAGCCCCGGTCAGATGCTCATCAAGACGGTGCAGGAGGAACTTACCGCGCTCATGGGCGAGCGCTGCGAGGATCTCGCGCTCAACGTCGCGCCGCCCGCGGTGATTCTGATGGCCGGTTTGCAGGGCGCGGGTAAAACCACCACCGCGGCCAAGCTCGCGCGCTGGTTGCAGGAGCGCAAGAAAAAATCCGTGTTGCTGGTCAGCGCCGACATCTACCGTCCCGCCGCCATCGAACAGTTGCGTGTGCTCGCCGCCGAGACAGGCGCAAGGTTTTTCCCCGGCAGCACCGACCAGGACCCGGTGCAGATCGCGCAGGCCGCCATACAGCATGCGCGCACGCAATTCGCGGATGTGGTTATTGTGGACAGCGCCGGGCGCCTGCACGTGGATGACGCCATGATGGATGAAATCAAACGCCTGCATCAGGCCGTGCAGCCGGTGGAAACCCTGTTCGTGGTGGACAGCATGACCGGGCAGGACGCCGTCCACAGCGCCGCCGCGTTTAACGCCGCGTTGCCCCTGACCGGCGTGATACTCACCAAGGCTGATGGTGATGCGCGCGGCGGCGCGGCGCTGTCCGTGCGCCACCTTACCGGCAAACCGGTCAAGTTTCTCGGCGTGGGCGAGAAAACCACGGCGCTGGAAGCCTTCCATCCCGATCGCATCGCCTCACGCATCCTGGGCATGGGCGACGTGATGGGCCTGATCGAGGAGGCGGAGCAGAATCTTGACAAGCAGAAGATGGAAAACATCGCCGCCAAGCTCAAGAAGGGCAAGGGCTTTGATCTCACGGATTTTCGTGACCAGTTGCGCCAGATACGCAGCATGGGCGGCGTGGGGAGCCTGATGAACAAACTGCCCGGCATGGGGCAAGTGCCGGAAGCGGTGAAGAATCAAATGAATAATCAGGATACGCGCCGCCAGGAAGCGATCATCAACTCCATGACGCCGGAAGAGCGGCGCAAGCCGGGAATCCTGAACGGCTCGCGCAAACGCCGCATCGCCGCGGGTTCCGGCGCAGAGGTGCAGGACGTGAACCGTCTGCTCAAGCAGTTCGAGCAGATGCAGCGCATGATGAAGCAGATGTCCCAGGGCGGCATGGCCAAGATGCTGCGCGCCTTCAAGGGGCGATTGCCGGTCTAAAAAACATCTTGCTTGACACCTCCAGAGGCAATGATTAGCCTGCCTTGATGGCGGGTATAGTTTATCCCGCCCGGCCGGCTTGATTTCAACAAGCTCCACGTGCGTGAGCGCTTGGGATTATGCACTTCCTCAGTCGAGTTCCAGATCATGACAGGAGGGTATCTTGGTGAGGCTGGATAAAACCGCGCGCTGCCTGATGGCATTGCTGACGCTCTGGCTGGCCCCGGCGCCGGCCCTGTCCGCGCCGGTCATGTTGTTGAAGCTGGAGGGCGGAATCGGTCCCGCCAGCGCCGATTATGTGACACGCGGACTCGAACGTGCGGCCCAGGAGGGGGCCCAGCTCGCCGTCCTGCGCATGGATACACCAGGCGGGCTGGATTCCTCCATGCGCGAGATCATCAAGGCCATCCTCGCCTCCCCGGTGCCGGTGGCCAGCTACGTTGCGCCCGGCGGGGCGCGTGCCGCCAGCGCGGGCACCTATATCCTTTACGCCAGTCACATCGCCGCCATGGCGCCTGGCACCAACCTTGGCGCCGCCACGCCCGTGGCCATCGGCGCGCCCGGCATCGGGCCGCCGCCGAAAAAACCGGGGGACGAGCAAGCCCCGGTCCCTGCGCCTAAAAACGCCCAGGAAGAAAAGGCGGTGCATGACGCCGCCGCCTACATTCGCGGGCTCGCGCAGTTGCGCGGGCGCAACGCCGAATGGGCGGAGCAGGCGGTGCGCGAGGCGGTCAGCCTGTCCGCCACCGAGGCCTTGAAGCTCAAGGTGATTGACTACATCGCGAACGATCTCGCGCATCTCCTGGCGCAATTGGACGGCAAGAAAATTGAATTGGCGGGCGGCGGCGAAGTCACGCTCGCCACCACCGCCGCGCCCAGCGTCAGTTACGAGCCCGACTGGCGCACCCGGTTCCTGTCCGTGATCACCGATCCCAGCGTCGCGCTGATCCTGATGATGATCGGTATTTACGGCCTGCTGTTCGAATTCTACAATCCCGGCTTGGGCGTGCCGGGCGTGGTCGGCGCCATCTGCCTGCTGGTGGGGCTGTACGCCCTGCACCTGTTGCCGGTGAATTACGCCGGTCTCGGGCTTATCCTGCTCGGCATCGCCTTCATGGTGGCCGAAGTTTTCGCCCCCAGCTTCGGCGTGCTGGGGCTGGGAGGCGTGACCTCTTTTGTCATCGGCGCCGTGATCCTGATTGATACCGACGTGCCCGGCTTCGGCATCCCCATCTCCCTGATCGTCGTCCTCGGCATTACCAGCGCGCTGCTCATCGCCGCCATCGGAGGGCTTGCGCTCAAGGCCCGACAACGGCCGGTGGTGAGCGGCAGTGAGGAGATCACCGGCAGTGAGGGCGAAGTGCTCACCTGCACGGACGGTCAATGCTGGGCGCGCGTGCATAGCGAACTCTGGCGGGTGCGGAGCACGGAACCCCTGGCGCCGGGGTTGCGCGTCAGGGTAACCGGGAGGGATGGCCTGATTCTTACCGTCACACCTGTTGCAACGAAAGGAGAATGATCATGGAATTCAATTTAAGTTTCACCGCTTTTCTTTTTCTGTTCATCGCGCTCGTTGTTTCCTCTCTCCGCGTCCTGCGCGAATATGAGCGCGGCGTCATATTCCTGCTGGGCCGTTTCTGGAAGGTCAAGGGACCCGGCCTCATCATCGTCATACCCGGAATTCAACAAATGGTGCGCGTGGACCTGCGCACCGTGGTGTTTGACGTGCCCAGCCAGGACGTGATTTCACGCGACAACGTTTCGGTCAAGGTCAACGCCGTGGTGTATTTCCGCGTGGTGGATCCGCAGCGCGCCATCATCCAGGTGGAAGATTTCCTCAGCGCCACCAGCCAGCTTGCCCAGACCACGCTGCGCGCGGTGCTGGGCAAACATGAGCTGGACGAAATGCTGGCCGAGCGCGAACGGCTCAACGTGGACATCCAGCAAGCGCTAGACAGCCAGACCGACGCCTGGGGCGTCAAGGTCTCCAATGTGGAAATCAAGCACGTGGATATTGACGAATCCATGGTGCGCGCCATCGCCAAACAGGCCGAGGCCGAACGCGAACGCCGCGCCAAGGTGATCCACGCCGAGGGCGAGCTCCAGGCTTCGGAAAAACTCCTGCATGCCGCACAAATGCTCGCCCGCCAGCCAGAGGCCATGCAGTTACGTTACCTGCAAACGCTGTCTGCCATCGCCGGCGACAAATCCTCGACCATCGTCTTTCCGGTGCCGATGGATATTTTCTCCACGCTGGCCACGGCGCTGGGCAAGAGGGCTTCTGAATGAGTCAATCGCCGCGCGCGAGTACTGGCGGGGTGCGTAAGAGCCGTGTCTGCCGGAGTAATGGGTCGGCAGGTCTTCCTTATTCTCCGGAAATCCAGTAAAATTCAGGGTTTGATTGCGGCAGGCCGCGCCATCGGCGCGGGTTTGAGGAAGACGAAGACATGGTAACCATACGACTGGCACGTGGCGGCGCGAAGAAGCGGCCGTTTTACAGCATTGTTGTCGCCGACAGCCGGCGCGCGTTGGGCGGGCGTTATATCGAGCGCGTGGGCTTTTTCAACCCCATCGCCAAGGCCCCGGAACCGCGCCTTTCCGTGGATCAGGAGCGGCTCAAATACTGGCTGGGACAAGGCGCGAAGACGTCGCCGCGCGTGGCCAGCCTGATCGCGCAACGGGCCGCCTGAGCACGGCTCCGGAACAGGCCGCGCGGTTTATCAGCGTCGGCCGGATCATCGGCCTGTACGGTCTGCGCGGCTGGGTCAAGGTGCACTCCTATACCGCGCCCGCGGAAAATATCCTGCGTTACGACACTTGGCGCCTGCATTCAAGGCAGACGCCGGAGACGTGGAGCGAGGAGCGCCTGGCGGAAGGGCGCAAACACGGAAAGGTCATCGTGGCGCGGCTTGCCTCCTGCTCGAACCGGGATGAGGCGCTGCGCTGGGTAGGTGCGGAGATCGCCGTACAGCGCAGCCAGTTTCCGCCGCTGTCCGCCGGTGAATATTATTACGCCGACTTGCCGGGCTTGACGGTGGTGAATCTGGCGGGGGTCACGCTCGGCACGGCCGAGAGTTTTCTGGAAACCGGCGCGAATGACGTGCTGGTGGTACAGGGCGAGCGCGAGCGGCTGATTCCGCTGGTGCCGCAGGTGATACGCGAAGTAGACCTTACGCAGGGCGTACTGCGGGTGGACTGGGACGCGGAGTTTTAGCGGTGGAAATCGGCGTTATAACGCTGTTTCCGGACATGATTGCCGCGTTCGGCGGGTACGGTGTAACGGGCCGCGCGGTGCGCGACGGGCGGGTCAGGGTGAGCCTGTGGAATCCGCGCGATTACACGCACAGCCCGCACGGCAACGTGGATGACCGGCCCTACGGCGGCGGCCCCGGCATGGTGATGCAGGTGCAGCCGCTGCGCGATGCGATTCAAGCGGCGCGCGAGGCGATGAGCGGCAAGCCGCGCGTGGTGTATCTCTCGCCGCAGGGCGAGCGGCTCACGCAGGCGGGCATGCGGCGGCTGGCCGGTTATGAGAGCCTGCTGCTGGTCGCCGGGCGCTATGAAGGCGTGGATGAGCGTTTGATCGCCACCGAGGTGGATGAGGAGTGCTCGATCGGCGATTACGTGCTGTCGGGCGGCGAGCTGGCGGCGCTGGTGGTGATGGACGCCGTGATCCGTTTACTGCCCGGGGTGCTGGGGCACGAGGACTCGGCGGCGCAGGATTCGTTCATGGACGGCCTGCTCGATTACCCGCATTACACGCGCCCGGAACAGACTGACGGGCTGAGCGTGCCGGAGGTGCTGCTGTCGGGCGATCATCAGGCCATCGCGCGCTGGCGCAGGAAGCAGGCGCTGGGCCGCACCTGGCTGCGCCGCCCCGACCTGCTGGCAGGCATGGTGCTGACGCAGGAACAGCAGGCATTACTGGACGAATTTATTGAAGAATATAAGCAGTAGCTTTTGATAAAGCGCTGACTAAATGCTCTTTTTCGTCATTCCCGCGCAGGCGGGAATCCAGTGCTATGCTGATTCTCTTGGGTTCCCGCTTGCGCGGGAACGACATGGATTTAAATTTTATTCAGGACCAGTCAGGAGCAACGTATGAACAACATTATCCAGCAACTCGAAGCCGAGCAGATGACGCGCAAAATACCGGCGTTCTCGCCCGGCGACACCGTCGTGGTGCAGATCAAGGTGAAAGAGGGCAACCGCGAGCGCTTGCAGGCCTATGAGGGCGTCGTGATCGCCAAGAGCAACCGCGGCCTGAATTCCTCCTTTACCGTGCGCAAGATGTCGCATGGCGAGGGCGTGGAGCGCGTGTTCCAGACCCACAGCCCCAGCCTGCATGAGATCAAGCTCAAGCGGCGCGGCGACGTGCGGCGCGGCAAGCTTTATTACCTGCGCGAACTGCAAGGCAAGGAAGCGCGCATCAAGGAGAAGTTGACCGCCCGTGAGGAAGCGGCGGAGTAAGCCAGCGCCTCCTTAAATGCCGGAGCGGAGTAATTACCAGGCCGTGATGGCGATGTCCCTCGCGGGACGCTCGCGCAAACTGGGTGTGCGCGTCGAGAATGGCGCGCTCAGCGCGCTGGATTTTCTCCCCAGCCGCAGCGCCAGTCTTGCGCCGCGCGACGCGCTGGCCCGGCGCGTGGCGCGTCAACTGCAAGCCTATTTCTCCCGGCCCGGCAGACCCTTTACACTGCCGCTCGCCCCACAGGGTACGCCGTTTCAACAGCGCGTGTGGCGCGCGCTGCTTCACTCCACAGCGGGGCAGACTCTCACCTACGGCGCCCTGGCCAGGCGTTTACACACCAGCGCCCGCGCCGTGGGCAACGCCTGCCGCGCCAATCCCATTCCCATCATTATCCCGTGCCACCGCGTGGTGTCGGCCTCCGGCCTCGGCGGCTATTCCGGCAAAACCGGCGGCGCCGCGCTTGCCTTAAAGCGCCGCTTGCTGGAACATGAGCGGCGTGAATCCAACGGCAGCCATCGTTTCTGAGGCCGACCAGGCCGAGATCGAGGCGTTTCTCGACGCGCTGTGGATGGAGCGCGGCCTGAGCCGCAACACCCTGTCCGCCTACCGTTCCGACCTGAGCCATTTTGCGCGCTGGCTGGCCGCGCAGCGCGCCACGGCGGAGTCCGCCCTGTTGCGCGCGCAGCGGGCGGATATTCTGGCCTATCTCGGCGCGCGCGCGGCGGAGAACAGCCCGCGCACCACGGCGCGCCTGCTATCCAGCCTGAAACGTTTTTACCGGCACCGCGTGCGCCAGGGACTCCTGAACGCCGATCCCACCACCCAAGTATCCGCACCCAGGCTGGGGAGGCCGCTGCCCAAGTTTCTGACCGAGCGCGAAGTCGAAAGCCTGCTTGCCGCGCCCGATGTAAACGAGCCGCTCGGCCTGCGCGACCGCGCCATGCTGGAAGTGCTGTATGCCTGCGGCCTGCGGGTGTCGGAGTTGGTCAAGCTGCAACTTTCCCAAGTCAATCTGCGTCAGGGCGTGCTGCGCGTCACCGGCAAGGGCGACAAGGAACGCCTGGTGCCGCTGGGCGCGGAGGCGATCCATTGGCTGGAAAAGTATCTCGGCCAGGCGCGCCCGCAACTGGTGGAACGCGCGGTCAGCGCGCTGATATTCCCCGGCCGCGCCGGACAGCCGCTCACGCGGCAGGCGTTCTGGCACCGCATCAAGCACTACGCGTGCAAGGCGAGTATCGAAAAGCCCCTGTCGCCGCACACCGTGCGCCACGCCTTCGCCACCCATCTGCTCAATCACGGCGCCGACCTGCGCGTGGTGCAACTGCTGCTGGGGCACAGCGATCTCTCCACCACGCAAATTTACACCCACGTCGCGCGCGCGCGCCTCAAGGAATTGCACGCCCAACATCACCCGCGCGGGTGAAATGCTATGATAGCTGTTTGGAGGAGGAAAACATGCCCTCATTCGACGTGGTTTCGGAAGTCAACAAACACGAGTTCGCCAACGCGGTGGATCAGGCCAGCCGCGAGATCGCCACGCGCTTTGACTTCAAAGGCACGGCCGCGCGCATCGAGCAGCAGGAAAACGCCCTGACCCTGCACGGCGACACCGAATTTCAACTCAAACAGGTGCTCGACATCCTGCACGGCAAGCTCGCCAAGCGCGGCGTGGACGTGCAAAGCCTGAAGGCGGATGCGCCCGTGCTGAGCGGCGGCAAGGCGCAGCAGAAAATCATCCTGAAAGAGGGGATAGAAACCGAAACCGCGAAAAAGATTGTGAAACTTATCAAGGATTCCGGTCTAAAGGTGCAGGCGGCGATCCAGGGCAACCAGGTGCGCGTGAGCGGCAAAAAGCGCGATGACCTTCAGGAGGCGATTGCGCTGCTGCGCAAGACCCCGTTGGGGCTACCGTTGCAATATATCAATTTCAGGGATTAGTGAGGTGCAGCTTGTGGTAACGAGGACTGTCAATTTAAAAACCGTTTTCATGCTGCTCGGCGCACTCAGTCTGAGCGCGCCGCTTCCCGCCGCCCAGGACGAACTCGCGGCGGTGCGGGACATGCTCCGGCAACTGGTTCCCGGTCAGGAGCCGGACGGACTTAAGGCCACGGCCGTGCCCGGCATCTACGAGGCGAGCTACGGTACGGTGGTGGTTTATCTCAACAAGGACGGGCGCTACCTGTTTCAGGGCGACCTGATTGATCTCAAGACCGAAACCAACCTGAGCGAACGGACACGCTCCGAGGCGCGCCTCAAAGTCATCGCCTCCCTTGCGGAAGAAGACATGATCGTGTTTTCACCCAGACAGGCGAAATACACCGTGACGGTGTTTACCGATATTGACTGCACGGTGTGCCAACGCATGCACGCCGATATGGCGAAGATCAACCGGCAAGGCGTCAAGGTGCGCTACGCCGCCTATCCGCGCGCGGGGCTGGATTCTGAATCCTATGTCAAGGCCGTTTCAGTGTGGTGCTCCAAGGACCGCAAAAAAGCGATTACCCGCGCCAAGGCCGGCGAGGAGGTGCGCGCCAAACCGTGCGACAACCCCGTCAAGCAACACCTGCAAGCGGTAAGAGAGTTGGGAATACGCGGCACCCCCGCGTTCATACTGGAAGACGGCAGCCTGATACCGGGCTACGACTCCGTGGAGCGCCTGGTTGAAACACTTGAGGAGCGCAAACGTAACGGCTGACTATATATAATAGCGCCGTCGTTCCCGCGGACGCGGGAATCCAGCATTAATCATCCAAAAGCAGAGGAGAGCAAACATGCCTGGCAAAAAGAACATCGTGTTTGGATTCTTGTTCCTGGTGCTCACCGCCACGCTCGGCCCTTACATGGTGCTGAACTACATTGGCCCGCTGCAGCAGGCCATTACGGAAAAAAACACCGCCGTCGCGCAACTGGAAGAAGTGCAGGGCGGTACGCCGGATGCCCTGTTGGCGCAGGCGCAAACCGACGCCATCCTCGCGTTCGACAAACAGCTCAAAGCCCAGCAACCCATCAACGACATCAAGGGCGGCCCGCATGCGCACGGCAACCTCGAAGCGCTGCTCAACATCGCCGTCGGCTTGTTGCTGGGCATGCTGGTGATACCCGCGCTTTTTAAAGAGATCATCAGTTGGCTGTTTATTCTCGGCACGGTGCTGCACTCCGGCATGCTCTACCTCGCCGTCGCTCTCAATCAGGGATGGGCCTGGACCGTCCTAAAAACCTCCATCGGCCCAGTCATGCTGCTGGCGGGTTTGCTGCTTGCCGGGATCGCAGCTATGATTGGTATGAAGACCAAATTATAAGAACAAAATACCGCGTACTGGGCAACGTTTACCTAAAAGGGCTCTGATTCCTTAAATACTGACTCCTTCAGGAGATATATCATGAAATTTGTGCTCGCAATGACAGCAACTCTTGCTCTAACTGGATGTGCCACTATCGTCAACGATCCAAATATACCTTTAGCGGTTAGTTTTTCTGATGGCAGTGCTGGTCAATGTAGCTTCAAAAATAAACGGGGAGTGTGGTCTTCCAACATTCCCGCATCAAATATTATGATTCGTCGTTCAGACGATGCCTTGATATACGACTGCACTACAGCAGACGGAAGAAAGGCGACAGGCTCAATTCAAAGCGAAATTGAGGGCGAAAAACTGGCAGCAAGCGTCATCTTCTGGGACTTAGGGATAACGGATGCGATTACTGATAAGCACAGAACCTACCAGGGAAATGTTGTTATCCCCATAGCCGCACGGTTGGCAACTGAGTGAATCGTGAAACTTGTATCTGTTAACCCAACTGAGCGCATGGAAGGGCTCTGGGGTACCCCACTCCGACCCCTTAAATGCGCGGTAGTGTGCGACCCCCTGCCTGTGTAGTCTCGGGAGGCTAGAAATGGCAAAAAAGCAAGACGAGAAGCTCATGCTCGCTGAGCAAATTCTGGAAGTTCGACATGTTCCCTCTGGAAGCTTCCTAGACGTGCGTGGGTACGTCGCTGACTACGTCAGGGAAAGTGGATTTCTCCCTCACTGGAAGATCGATACGAATGTTGTCGCTTTTCGCGACAAGCCAGACAAGGTCCAGAAGGAAGGGGCGTTTGCCGGTTACAGAAGCGCTGGATACTTCGTATACGACCCCGAAACACGAAATCTTTTTGTTGATCGTGCTGGCTTATTTTGGCGAACCATCCAGAAGAATCAACACTACAAACTACCCGCCTTGGAACGGTTTGGCGCGCGGACAAAGGTATTCCTTCCTAGCGAGAAAACCTTCGATGAAATCAATAGCGACGTTTACCGAATCTTCTACACCGACAGGGCCAGAGAGGTCATCGGCGGAAAGGAAAAGGACGTTCACTTCACCATCGAACTGCAAGAGCAAGACTTTGATGTCCGTGTAGGCGGAGGCCCAATCCATAAGGGCGAGGTCGGGCGATACCTCAGTTTCGAGTCTAAGCAGTTTGAGAAGGCTGGGTTTTTCGTCGACCTTGATTTCTACCGTACAACCGAATTAACACACGAAGACATCCCCAAGCTCTTGCGCGCAGCTGTTGACCTGACTTGGTCGAAGGTTGAAAGGTTAGCCGCGGCGATAGGGGTCTAGTTTCGTGGCGATAAAGCGCCTCACAATCGAGTTGGACGACTCGCCTGATCGAGCGGGACAGACAAAGGTTCCGGAGGGTGCGCGCGTTGCAGAAACCAAAGATTTCAAGGCCCGGGAGATGACCGGGCTCCCTACCGAAAAAGAGTCCGAAGAAACCCAATCACCGGAGACCGCAAGGGCAAATCCGAGGGCGCCCGGCCGAACGTCTTCGGATCTTTTCGCGGAATTCGTAAATCAACCCAGAGCGATGGCTACCTTGCTGATTTTCGCTCCAGTTCCTTTTTTCGCGATGAAAATTCAATCGTTCGGAGACCTCATTTATCCAGTCGCAGTTGGTATTCTTTTGAACGTAGTCTGGTTTGGCATTCCGTGGATAACCAACCATTGGAAGAAGCGTGGTGACACATAACTTCTTCTTGCATGTGGACGCGCGCGAGAAGCATCGCGCGCGCCGGTGAAGCAAACGTTGAGCGGCGCGCAGCGCCAAGCACAGCACTAGGGTCAGGTCTTGCAATAACACATTACAGAATGTGGTGGAGGCGTGGATGCGGCGATGGATTCTGTGAGCGTGTTTGAATGAGGGGTATCACTGCGTTCCACCCATCCTACCGCCCTCACTCCGCTTGGGCGGCGCCGTTTGCGCTGGCGCACATGAAATGATAGATTGACGGGCGGCACATTGATGATGGAACAGGGGGTGTCCATGTATCGCGCCGTGATTGCGTTTCTTCTCCTTGGCCTTGCCGCGATAACTACGGTGAGGGCGGAGAACTGGATTGAATTTGACGACGGATGGTCCGCTTTTGACCGGGATGGCGCCACCTATGATCCCAGCGACGATGTCGTCGTCGCCAAGGTTGATGACCTTCTTGATGTGGGCTGGGTTGCCGTTCAATGCAGTACGTCCACGGTCTGGTATGAAGACTTCAAAACAAACCAGTGGGGTCCGCCATTGGTCATGGAGAATGGGTGGGAGTTCGCGTTGCGTGATGCGCTCTGCCCCATGCGCAATAGTCTTCCGTATCGGGATTTTTAGAGCCCGCCCGTCCTCGATTGACTGAGCAGGAGAGCGCCCATGTATCGCGCCGTGATTATGTTCCTTCTTCTGGGCCTTGCCGTGATGACTCCGGCGAGCGCGGAGGACTTTGTTTTTTTCGATGACTTTTCCGGCTTCCACCGCGACAAAACCACCTACGATCCCGCCGATGACGTGGTCGTCACCCTGATGGATGACATGGATATTGGCGAAGTCTGGATCGCCGTTCAGTGCCGCACCTCCACGATCTGGTACGATGATTTCGACCAGTGGGGGCCGCCATTGGCCATGAAAGACTATGAGTATGTAATACGCGACACACTCTGCGCCCTGCGCGGCAATCTTCCGTATGGGGATTTTTAGGGTACCGCAATCTTCGAGCCCCTATAGCTGCTGATCCGGCAAACGCCTCCAGAAGAAGTATCCTGGGAGTTTTTAACAATACCTTTGCTCGATCTGTCGCCGACTCTCCGGTGGCGGCTACCGCCCGCTTTCAATTAGGGGTACAATCATTGTGCTTCCAGCCTCCCGGGGGCGCGCTTTAACGCGTACGCCTCCAGGAGCACACGTCTGAACCAACCCTAAGAAGATGTCAAAGGA
>QZKM01000047.1 GCA_003599485.1 Gammaproteobacteria bacterium | reverse complement strand
CCTGCCTCTCGTGCTCTGCGCCCTGCTCGCGGCGTCACTGGCCACGGGCCTGTGGCTGCTCACCCGGCCCGGCGCGTTACCGATACGTTCGGTGCGCATTGAAGGCGAATTCGCGCACGTCACGCGCGACGAATTGCAGCAGGCCATCGCCGGGGCGGTGCGCGGCGGATTATTCAGCGTGGATGTGGGCGCGATCCGGCGCGCCGCGCAAACCCTGCCCTGGGTGCATCACGTCACGGTGCGCCGTGTATGGCCGGACGGCCTGCGCGTCTCCGTCACCGAACAGCGCGCGGCGGCGAAGTGGAACGGCGATGCGCTGCTTAACAGCGAGGGCGTTCCGTTCAAGCCCGCCGCGGCGAGTTTTCCGCCCGCGCTGCCGCTCATCGAAGGGCCAAACGGCAGCGAACGCCTGCTGCTCGGCCACCAGCGCGCCATGCAGAAAATGCTGGCCCCGCTAAAACTGGAGGTGACGCGGATCACCATGGACGAGCGGCGCGCATTAAGCGCCGTGCTTTCCAACGGCACGGAACTGATTCTGGGGCGCGATGAAATTTACCCGCGCGTCACGCGCTTTACGCGCATGTACCCGCTGCTCGCCCGGCGCGGCGCAATGCAGCGTGCCGATTTGCGTTACAGCAACGGGCTGGCCGTGCGCTGGGCAACAACGGAGTGAGGGAATTTAAAGATGTCCAAAAAGACAGAGAAAAATTTGATTGTGGGCCTCGACATCGGCACCTCCAAGGTGGCCGCCATCGTGGGAGAAATCACCGATGAGGGTCAACTCGAAATCATCGGCATCGGCTCGCACCGCTCGCGCGGATTGAAGAAGGGCGTGGTGGTGAACATCGAGTCCACCGTGCAATCCATCCAGCGCGCGGTGGAAGAGGCGGAGTTGATGGCCGGGTGCCAGATCCACTCGGTGTACACCGGCATCGCCGGGTCGCACATCAAGAGCCTCAACTCGCACGGCATCGTGGCCATCAGCACCAAGGAGGTCACCGCCAGCGACATGGATCGCGTGGTGGACGCCGCGCGCGCGGTGGCCATCCCCGCCGACCAGAAGATCCTCCACATCCTGCCGCAGGAATTCATTATTGACAACCAGGAAGGCATCCGCGACCCGATCGGCATGTCCGGCGTGCGCCTGGAGGCCAAGGTGCACCTCGTCACCGGCGCGGTGAGCGCGGCGCAGAACATCGTCAAGTGCGTGCGCCGCTGCGGCCTGGAGGTGGACGAGATCATACTGGAGCAGCTCGCCTCCAGTTACGCCGTGCTGACCGAGGATGAAAAGGATTTGGGCGTGTGCCTGGTGGACATCGGCGGAGGCACCACCGACATCGCGGTGTTCACCGGCGGCGCGATCCGCCACACCGCGGTGATCCCGATCGCGGGCGACCAGGTCACCAATGACATCGCGGTCGCGCTGCGCACCCCCACCCAGTACGCCGACGAGATCAAGATCAAATACGCCTGCGCGCTCACCCAGCTCGCGCAGGCCGATGAGACGATCGAGGTGCCGAGCGTGGGCGACCGCCCGGCGCGCCGCCTGGCGCGCCAGACCCTGGCCGAGGTGGTGGAGCCGCGCCTGGAAGAGCTGCTCACGCTGGTGCAGACCGAACTCCGGCGCAGCGGCTTCGAGGACCTGGCCGCGGCCGGCGTGGTGCTCACCGGCGGCACCGCAAAAATCGAGGGCATCATTGATCTGGCCGAGGAAATCTTTCACATGCCGGTGCGGCTCGGCTTGCCGCAACACATCAGCGGTCTCGCCGACGTGGTGCGCAACCCGATCTACGCCACCGGCGTGGGTTTATTGCTGTACGGACAAAAACACCGCCATGCGCGCTCCCCCTACGCGCATGGCGTAAGCGTAAAAAGCGTATGGGGCCGCATGAAAAGCTGGTTCCAGGGAAACTTTTGATTTTTAATTCTAAATAAGGAGATCATCACATGTTTGAACTGTTAGACACCTTTACCCAAAACGCCATCATCAAGGTAATCGGCGTCGGCGGCGGCGGCGGCAACGCGGTGAAGCACATGCTCTCGACCAACATCGAGGGCGTGGATTTCATCTGCGCCAACACCGACGCGCAGGCGCTGCGCAACACCTCGGCGCGCACCATTCTGCAACTCGGCGCCGGGATCACCAAGGGCCTGGGCGCGGGCGCCAATCCCGAAGTGGGACGCCAGTCGGCGCTGGAGGACCGCGAGCGCATCATGGAAGTAATATCGGGCGCGGACATGCTGTTCATCACCGCCGGCATGGGCGGCGGCACCGGCACCGGCGCGGCGCCGGTGGTGGCGCAGATCGCCAGGGAACTGGGCATCCTCACCGTGGCGGTGGTGACCAAGCCGTTCCCGTTCGAAGGCGACAAGCGCATGCACATCGCCGATGCCGGCATGAAGGAGCTGGCGCAGCACGTGGACTCGCTCATCACCATCCCCAATGAAAAGCTGCTCACCGTGCTGGGCAAGAACATCAGCCTGCTGGAGGCGTTCAAGGCGGCGAACAACGTACTGCTCGGTGCGGTGCAGGGCATCGCCGACCTCATCACCCGCCCCGGTCTCATCAACGTGGACTTCGCCGACGTGCGCACCGTTATGTCCGAGATGGGCATGGCCATGATGGGCACCGGCGCCGCATCGGGCGAGAATCGCGCGCGCAAGGCGGCCGAGGCGGCGATCGCCAGCCCGCTGCTGGAGAACATCAGCCTCGCAGGGGCGCGCGGCATCCTGGTCAACGTCACCGCCGGACTCAACATGTCCATCGGCGAATTCGAGGAAGTCGGCACCACGGTCAAGGATCTTGCCTCCGACAACGCCACCGTGGTGGTCGGCACCGTGCTCGATCCCGATCTCGCCGACGAACTGCGCGTTACCGTGGTCGCCACCGGCCTGGGGGTGCAGGCGCGCCAGGAAGACCGGCAGATGAAACTGGTGGTGCCCAAGACCAGCTCCGCGGCGGTGGACTACGGGCAACTGGAGCGCCCCACCGTGATGCGCCAGGCGGTCAACGCCGCCCAGGAGGGCAGCCTGGAATACCTCGACATCCCGGCGTTTCTGCGCCGTCAGGCGGATTAGAGTATTTCAGACGATATAATCAAACACCCCTGACCCGTCCATCATTAAAGAAATCATGGGCTTGGCCGAAAAAAACTAGGCAGGGGGGCTTGACCGTGCTATGCTATTTGGCGTAAATTCAGTAAAGAGCCGTCCCTGCGCCTGACACGGGTTTTGGGGAAACTAAGGACAACAATGATAAAACAGCGCACGCTGCGTAACGTCATCAGGGCCACCGGCGTCGGCCTGCATACCGGAGAAAAGATTTATCTCACCCTGCGCCCCGCGGCAGCGGATACCGGCATCGTGTTCCGCCGCATTGATCTGTCCGAACCGGTCGAGATCGCCGCGCGCCCGGAAAACGTGGGTGACACGCGCCTGTCCACCACCCTGACCAAAGGCAATGTGCGCATCTCCACCGTGGAGCACCTGCTCTCGGCGCTGGCCGGTCTCGGCGTGGACAACGCCTATATAGACTTGAGCGCCGCTGAGGTGCCGATCATGGACGGCAGTGCGGGCCCCTTCGTGTTCCTGATTCAGTCCGCCGGCATCGAAGAGCAGAACGCGCCCAAACGCTTCATCCGCATCAAACGCCGAGTCGAGGTGGAAGACGGCGACAAGCGCGCGTGCTTCGAGCCCTATGAAGGCTTCAAGGTTTCCTTCAGCATCGCCTTCGATCACCCGGTGTTCAGGGGCCGCCGCCGCGCCTCCACCGTGGATTTCTCCACCACCTCGTTCGTGAAAGAGGTCAGCCGCGCGCGCACCTTCGGCTTCATGCGCGAGGTTGAGTTGTTGCAGAGCCAAGGGCTCGCCCTGGGCGGCAGCATGGACAACGCCATCGTGATGGACGACTACCGTATCCTGAACGAAGACGGCCTGCGCTACGAAGACGAGTTCGTGCGCCACAAGATACTGGACGCCATCGGCGATCTGTACCTGCTGGGACACAGCCTGATCGGCGCGTTCCACGGCCACAAGTCGGGACACCAGTTGAACAACAAGCTGTTGCGCACCCTGATGACCGATCAAGAAGCCTGGGAGACGGTCACCTTCCGCGATCCCAATCAGGCGCCGATTTCCTACATCCGTCCGGTCACCGCTGCTTCTTAATAAAGGCCGCCCTCAGGCCGCACACTCACCTTCACCTGTATCGCCTTGATGCCGCTCAGCGCGGGCGTCAATGCCAGCCGCTTGAGCAGTGCGGGCGTTTCAAAGCGCAGACGCGCCGCCCACACCGGCGAATCCGCGAGCAGCACCAGCGTCTCGCCGCGCACCGTAGCCACCCGGCAGTGTTGCTTGAGCGGCTCCGCCATCAACTGGCGCACCATCTCATCATACTGCCCAATACGCCGCGCCTGGGCCAGCAGTCCGGCCAAACCCGGCGCGCCGCCCAGCACTTCCTTTAAGGAACGTGTTAAACTCACGGCGCAGCGCGCTCCGTAGCGACAGCGCTCATATAATCCCGCCTCTCTAAATCCGCACTATCCGTTATCATATACAACATGGCACTGACTCTGCTCAACAAGATTTTCGGCAGCCGCAACGAACGGCTGCTCAAGCGTTTATCCCGAACTGTCGCCGCCATCAATGCGCTGGAACCCGCCGTAAGCAGTTTATCCGATGGCGCGCTGTCCGCCAAAACCACCGAGTTCCGTGAGCGCCTGGCGCAGGGCGCAACGCTCGACGAGCTCCTGCCCGAAGCCTTCGCCGTGGTGCGTGAGGCGGGCAAGCGCGTGTTGCAGATGCGCCACTTCGACGTGCAACTCATCGGCGGCATGGTGCTGCATCAGGGCAAGATCGCCGAGATGCGCACCGGCGAGGGCAAGACGCTGGTGGCGACGCTCGCCGCCTATCTCAACGCCCTGCCGGGCAAGGGCGTGCACGTGGTCACGGTGAACGATTACCTGGCGCGGCGCGACGCGCGCTGGATGGGCAGGATTTACGAGTTTCTGGGACTCACCGTGGGCGTGGTGGTGCCGGGCCTGAATGCGGAAGAAAAACGAGCGGCCTACGCGGCGGATATCAGCTACGGCACCAACAATGAATTCGGCTTTGATTATCTGCGCGACAACATGGTCTTCAGCAGCAATCAGCGCATGCAGCGCGGCCTGAATTTCGCCGTGATAGACGAGGTGGACTCGATTCTGATAGACGAGGCGCGCACCCCGCTCATCATTTCCGGCCCCACCGAGGACACCTCCGAACTGTATCAGAAAATCAATGTTCTGGTGCCGAAGCTCACGCGCCAGGAACGCGAAGACGCGCCGGGCGACTATTACGTGGACGAGAAGGCCAAACAGGCGCTGCTCTCCGAGCAAGGTCATCAGCGCGTGGAGGAGTTGCTTACCGAGGTCGGTCTGTTGCACGAAGGCGAGAGCCTGTATGACCCGGCCAATATCGTGCTCATACATCACCTGGACGCGGCGCTGCGCGCGCACGCGCTGTATCAGCGCAACGTGGACTACATCGTGCGCGACAATCAGATCGTCATAGTGGATGAATTCACCGGGCGCACCCTGCCCGGACGGCGCTGGTCGGAGGGCCTGCACCAGGCGGTGGAGGCCAAGGAAGGCGTGACGATCCAGAACGAAAACCAGACCCTGGCCTCGATCACCTTCCAGAATTATTTCCGCCTCTATAACAAGCGCGCCGGCATGACCGGTACCGCCGACACCGAGGCGTTCGAGTTCCAGCAGATTTACGGCCTGGAGGTAGTGGTAATCCCCACCCACAAACCGATGATCCGCCAGGATCACGGCGATCTGGTGTATCTCAGCGCCGAGGAAAAATTCAACGCCATCGCCGGGGACATCAGGGACTGCCGCGCCCGGCAGCAGCCGGTGCTGGTGGGCACGGTGTCCATCGAAACTTCGGAACACCTGTCAAAGCTTTTGCAAAAGGAAAATATCCCGCATCAGGTGTTGAACGCCAAGTTTCACGAAAAAGAGGCCGAGATCGTGGCCCAGGCGGGCAGCCCCGGCGCGGTGACCATCGCCACCAACATGGCCGGGCGCGGCACCGACATCGTGCTGGGCGGCAATCTCGAGGCCGCCATCGCGGCGCTGGAGAATCCCGACGCCGCCACTGTTGAAAACCTGCGTGCTTCATTCCGGGAAGCGCACGATCGCGTCATCGCCAGCGGCGGCCTGCACGTGATTGGCACCGAGCGCCACGAGTCGCGCCGCATAGACAATCAGTTGCGCGGACGTTCAGGCCGCCAGGGCGATCCCGGTTCGAGCCGGTTTTACCTGTCGCTGCAGGACAACCTGATGCGTATCTTCGCCTCGGAACGCGTCGCGGGCCTGATGCAGAAGCTCGGCATGCGGCCGGGCGAGGCCATCGAGCATCCATGGGTCACCAAGGCGATTGAAAACGCGCAGCGCAAGGTGGAGGGGCGCAACTTCGACATCCGCAAGCAATTGCTGGAATACGATGACGTGGCCAACGACCAGCGCAAGGTGATCTATCAGCAGCGCAACGAGATCATGGACACCGAGGACGTGTCCGAAACCATCGCCGCCATACGCCAGGACGTGATCGGGCAAATCTTTGGCGCCTATATACCGAAGGACAGTCTGGAAGAGCAGTGGGACGTGGCGGGCCTGGAGCAGGCGCTGGAGAGCGGCTTCGGGCTGCGCCTCCCGGTCCGGCAGTGGCTCAAGGAGGACGCCTCGCTGCACGAGGAAACCCTGCACCGGCGCATCCAGCACGAAGCGGAACAATGGCTCAAGGCCAAGGAAACGCGCTTCGGCGCCGAAACCATGCGCCGCATCGAGAAGGCCGTCATGCTGGAGGTGCTGGACACGCACTGGAAGGAGCATCTGGCGGCGATGGATTACCTGCGCCAGGGCATCCATCTGCGCGGCTACGCGCAGAAAAATCCCAAACAGGAGTTCAAGCGCGAGGCGTTTGAACTATTCGCGCAGATGCTGGAGCGCATCAAGCGCGAGGTGCTGCGCCTGTTGTGCCAGGGCGAAGTCGTCACCGAACAGCAACTGGAGGCCGAACAACGCCGCCAGGCCGCCGCGTTGCAGTTCCAGCACGCTCAGGCCAGCGCCTTTGCCGCGGCAGCGCCGGAATCCGGCGCGCCGGAGAGACCGGCTCAAGAGCATGCAGCCCCGTTTGTGCGCGGCGAGCGCAAGATCGGGCGCAACGAGCCCTGCCCGTGCGGCTCGGGGAAAAAATACAAGCACTGCCACGGGCAATTGACTTGAGGAACGCGCTTTGCCGGTAGGCCTCAAGCCGTTGTCCGTATTGCATCCGGTGGCTGGCGTGCGCCTGGGTACGGCACGCGCCGGAATCAGGAAACCGGGGCGGCGCGACCTGGTGGTGATGGAAATTTCACCGGGTGCGCACTGCGCCGCGGTGTTCACGCAAAACGCCTTTTGCGCCGCGCCGGTGGTGCTGGCGCGCAACCATCTTGCCCAGGCCGCCCCGCGTTATCTGCTTATCAACACCGGCAACGCCAATGCCGGCACCGGCGCACAGGGTCTGCGCGACGCCGGGGCCTGCTGCGCGGCGCTGGCCGGGCTCGCGGGCTGCGCGGCCAATGAGGTGCTGCCCTTCTCCACCGGTGTAATTGGCGAGCCCTTACCGGTGGAGAAAATCGTGCAAGGGCTGCCCGAAGCGTACGCCGGGCTCGGCGGCATGGGCTGGGAAGACGCCGCGCACGGCATTATGACCACCGACACCGCGCCCAAGGGCGTCTCGCGTCAGTTCACACTGCATAGCCATCCAGTCACCATCACCGGCATCGCCAAGGGCTCCGGCATGATCCGCCCCGACATGGCGACCATGCTCGCCTTCATCGCCACCGACGCGGCTGTCGCGCCAGAGCTTTTACAGCGTTGTTTACATGAAGCCGCGCGGCTGTCGTTCAACCGGATCACGGTGGACGGCGACACCTCGACCAATGACGCCTGCGTGCTGATCGCCACCGGCAAGAGCACGCTGCCGTGCGTCACGGACAGCGCGAGCGCCGTTTACCAAACCCTGGCCAGCGCCATCACGGAAATCTGCGTGGAGCTGGCGCAGGCCATCGTGCGCGACGGCGAAGGCGCGACCAAGTTCATCATCATCGAGGTCAGCGGCGGCGCCAACGAAGAGGAGTGCGCCCGCGCAGCCTACGCCATCGCCCACTCACCTCTGGTGAAAACCGCGTTCTTCGCCTCCGACCCCAACTGGGGGCGCATCCTCGCCGCCGTGGGCCGGGCCGGAATCGGCGATCTCGATCTGGAACGCGTCAGCATCCACCTGGACGAAGCCTGCATAGTACAAAACGGCGCGCGCGCGCCGGACTACACCGAGGAGCAAGGCAGGGAAATCATGCGCCGCGCGGAAATCGCCGTGCGCGTGGACCTGAAGCGCGGCGCTCACGGTGTCACCGTATGGACCTGCGATTTTTCCTATGACTACGTGCGCATCAACGCCGAGTACAGAACTTGAAATGTGATGGGACATTCAATTTGTGACGTACAGGGAAGAACGCCAGCGAAGGGTTCTACTAATGTCGCGGGAGGGTCGCTCCTGCGCGTCCCTGCGCCCGCGACATTGGGGCGTCCTGCCCGGCACAGGATGCCGGGAGCGACTCAGCACGTCGCGGCGTCATTCTTCTTCATCCGGCTGCTTTTCCGGAGGCTGCGCCGGGATGCGATAGGACTCCCCCGCCCAGGCGCCAAGATCAATCAGCTTGCAGCGTTCGCAGCAAAATGGGCGGTGGGGATAACGCTCTGACCACTGCACCGGCTTGCCGCAGACGGGACAAGACAGGTCCGTCTTTTTCATATCAGACAACAGTACAGGTCAAACTCGATGTCTTGCGCGGCCTGCACGGCGCGGCCGTCTTTGACGTACTCCATGAAACGCACCGTGATGCGGTGCTTGCCGCCGCTGATTTCGGCGTAGCAGGACAGGCTGGGCGGCACGGCGACGCGCACCAGTTGACAGGGAATATCCGGATCCAGCGATTTTTGCAGGAAACCGGCCTGTGCGCGCTCCCGGCTCGGCGCCGCGCTTTCACGGATCAGCTTCAATAGCAACGCTACGGCGCTTTGCACCGGACCCAGGATATTCAACCACTCCTGCAAATCACGCAGCCGGTCCGCCGCCGGACGCTCCAGCCAGAAATGATAGGCGGGCAGATCAAAATCACAAGTGCCGCCTGGAATGCTGGCACGCTGCCGGATGCTGTTGATGAACTCATTCTGGCGCAACGCCTGGCCAAGCTGGCCTTCGACGCTGTGCAGGCGGTCTACTTGCGCGTCCAGCTGATCGAGAATCTGGTTAAGCCGCTGTTGATCCACCTCCGGCACCTGCTCCAGGCGGGTGAGCGCGGCGCCGTGCCGTTCCAGTTCCTTTAACATCTCCCCCTTGAGATCGGCGCGACCCATGACGTTGAGAATTTCAAACAGCGTGGACAACGTGGCGCGGCTATCCCAGGGGCTTGCGCCGGGCAGGGTATGGTTGGCCTGAAGAAACAACGACTCCAGGCGCAGAAAGGTGCGAATTCGCTCGCTCAGCGGCTGCTCATAGAAGACTTGCTCGTCCACTCAACTATCCCCTGGATGCGTCATGGTTGCCGTTATTATACTTTTCCGGAGGAGGAGTTGGCGGACGCCAGTTGTAAATAGTGGCGGTGCAACTCGTCCACCCGCTGCTTGAGGGCGTCGCGCCCATCGTCATTGACAATCACATCATCCGCCGCCGCCAGCCGCTCCTCACGGCTCGCCTGGGCGGCGAGGATGGCGTTGAACTCCGCCGCACTCAAACCGTCACGCGCCATGACGCGGCGGCGGCGAAGATCATCGGGCGCATCTACCACCACTACCCGCTGCACCCCGGCCGTCTGTCCGGTCTCGACCAGTAAAGGTATGCATACGATACAGTAGGGCGCCTTGAGTTGCTTAAGGCGCGCCTGCATCTCCTCGCGGATCAAGGGGTGCAGCAGCGCCTCCAGTTGCCTGCGCCGCGCCGCGTCACTGAACACCATAGCGCGCAGCCTGGCGCGGTTGAGCGCGCCGTCTTTATCCAGTATCTCGCGCCCGAATTCCTGTACCAGCCGCGTCAGCGCGGGTTTGCCCTTCTCCACCAATTCCCTGGCGATGGCGTCGGCATCCAGCACCGGCACGCCCAGTGCCTGAAACAACTCCAGCACCGTGGACTTGCCGGCGCCGATGCCGCCCGTCAATCCTACTATAAACATGCTTGATGCGACGATTATGCTAATCCAGCCAAATGTAAATAAGCATCCGTCAACTCTTTTCCCCAGATCAGCGCCAGCCAGCCGGCCGCCGCGAGATAGGGACCAAATGGGATGGGGATATTTTTGTCGCGCCCCAGAAACAGCACCATGCTGAGGCCCACCACAGCGCCGACCAGGGAAGACAGCAGTATCACCACCGGCAGCGCCTGCCAGCCGAGCCAGGCGCCCAGCATGGCAAGCAGTTTGAAATCTCCCTGCCCCATGCCTTCCTTGCCGGTGGCCAATTTGAACAACCAGTACACCGCCCACAGCGCGAGATAGCCCGCCACCGCGCCGATGATCGCGTCCCGGCTGTCCACAAACACGCCCGTGATGCTCAGCAACAGTCCGCCCCACAGCAGCGGCAAGGTGATGGAGTCGGGCAGCAATTGATGTTCAAGGTCAATGAAGGTCAGGGCGATCAAGCTCCAGGTGAACAGCAGCGCCGCCGCGCTGAGCCAGGTAAACCCGAAATGCGCGGCGGCGGCGGCGGACAGTATCGCGGTCAGCAATTCAACCGCCGGGTAACGCGGTGAGATGCGCGCGCCGCAGGCGGAACACTTGCCCTTGAGCGCGAGGTAGCTCAGCAGCGGAATGTTCTCCAGCGCGGTGATAAGGTGCCCGCACTGCGGACACCGCGAGCGCGGAACGATGAGGTTGAAACGCAACGGTTCAGCGCGCTCACTCGGTAAATGCCGGTTTACTTCTGCCGGCAGCTCCAGCAGTTGCCGGCACTGCGCCTGCCAGTCGCGCTGCATCATGCGCGGCAGACGGTGGATGACCACGTTGAGAAAGCTTCCCACCGACAGACCCGTTACGCCTGCGGCCAGCACAAACAGCCAGGGAAACGCCTGCAGGAGATCAATCACGGATGGGGGGATAAACTCGTATCTTGTATCTTTAAAGTATCTTGTATCTGTTTTTTAAACCACCGACCCCATCTTGAAGATCGGCAAATACATGGCGATCACCAGCCCGCCCACCAGCACGCCCAGTATCGCCATAATCATCGGCTCCAGCAAACTGGAAAGTGAATCCACCATGTTGTCCACTTCTTCCTCGTAGAAATCGGCCACCTTCCCCAGCATGGCGTCGAGCGAACCCGCCTCCTCGCCTATTGCCACCATCTGCACCACCATGTTGGGGAACAGTTGCGTGTTGCGCATCGCCACATTCATTTGCGTGCCGGTCGCCACTTCGTCGCGCATGCGCAGGATGGCGTCCGAATAGACGACGTTGCCGGACGCGCCCGCCACCGAGACCATGGACTCCACCAGCGGCACGCCCGCCGCGAACATAGTGGACATGGTGCGCGCGAAGCGCGCGATGGCGCCCTTGTTGAGAATGGCGCCGATCACCGGCACCTTGAGCATGACGCGGTCAAAAAAGTGCGCCACTGCCCTGGAGCGTTTCTTGGCCTCGATAATCGCGTAGACGCCGCCGCCGAGCGCGCCGAAGATCAGCCACCACCACTTCTGGAAGATCGCGGAAAGATTAATCACCATTTGGGTCAGCGCCGGCAAGTCGGCGCCGAAACCCTTAAACAGCGACTCGAACTGCGGGATCACGAAAATGAGCAGGATGGCGGTAATGATGAAGGCCACCACCAGCACCGCGGTGGGATAAAACAGCGCCTTTTTGATCTTGCCCTTGATCGCCTCGGTTTTTTCCTTGTAAGTGGCGATCTTGTTCATCAAACTTTCCAGGATGCCGGCCTGTTCGCCGGCACGCACCAGGTTACAGTACAGCTCATCAAACTGGCGCGGGTGCTTTTCCATGGCTTCGGCCAGGGAACTGCCGCTCTCCACGTCGGCTTTAATGGCGAGAATGAGTTCCTGCATGGCGAGGTTTTCGTGGCCGCGCCCCACGATTTCGAACGCCTGCACCAGCGGTACGCCGGCCGAGATCATGGTGGACAACTGCCGGCTCAGCACGGCGATGTCCTTCGGGGTAATCTTCTTTTTCGACCGTCCGCCAAACAGGGGCGCGGGTTTTTTCCCCACCTTGAGCGGGTTGATGCCCTGGCGGCGCAGATCGGCCTTGACCAGGGCGGGGCTGACACCCTTGGCTTCGCCCTTGACGCGCGCGCCCTGCTTGTTGGAGCCCTCCCAGACAAAGGTCTCGAGCGGCTTCGCCGCTTTCTCAGCCATAGCCGGTCTTACTCATTGGTGACGTTGAACACTTCTTCCAGGCTGGTGATACCCTGCTTGACCTTCTTCAAGCCGGACTCGCGCAGATTGGACACCCCATCGCGTTTGGCCTGCTCAGAGATCTGCATGGCGTTGCCGCCTTCCAGAATCAGGCGCTGTATCGCCTCGCTGACGGGCATCACCTGATAAATACCCACCCGTCCCCTGTAACCATGGTTACACTGGTCGCAGCCCGCCGGACCATAAAGCACCAAATCCTTGAGGTCCGCCTCCTTGAAACCGGCCTTGAGTAGTTCATCGCGCGGCATATCCACGGGTTTCTTGCAATGCTTGCACAAGCGCCGCCCCAGGCGTTGCGCGATGATGAGGATCACCGCCGAGGCGATGTTGAACGCCGGCACTCCCATGTTGGCGAGGCGCGTGAGCGTGCTCGGCGCGTCGTTGGTGTGCAGCGTGGACAGCACCATGTGGCCGGTCTGCGCCGCCTTGATGGCGATATCGGCGGTTTCCAGGTCGCGGATCTCACCCACCATGACCACGTCCGGGTCCTGGCGCAAAAACGCGCGCAGCGCGGAGGCGAAGGTCAGGCCCGCCTTGGGATTGACGTTCACCTGATTGATGCCCGGCAAATTGATTTCCACCGGGTCTTCCGCAGTGGAGATATTGCGGTCTTCGGTGTTGAGAATGTTGAGCGCGGTATAGAGCGACACCGTTTTACCGCTGCCGGTCGGGCCGGTCACCAGCACCATGCCGTAGGGGCGGTGAATGGCATCCATGAACAACTGCTTCTGATCCGGCTCGTAGCCCAGGGCGTCTATGCCCAGCTTGGCGCTGGAAGGATCCAGGATACGCATCACCACCTTTTCGCCGAACAGGGTGGGGCAGGTGCTGACGCGGAAATCTATGGCGCGATTCTGCGAAATCTTCAACTTTATGCGCCCGTCCTGCGGCACGCGCCGCTCCGAGATGTCCAGACGCGACATCACCTTGAGGCGCGCCGCGATGCGCGGCGCCAGCGCCACCGGCGGGGCCGCCGCCTCGCTCAGCTCGCCGTCTATGCGATAGCGCACGCGATACTTCTTTTCATACGGCTCAAAATGGATGTCCGAGGCGCCCTTGTTAATCGCGTCGAGCAGCACCTTATGGACGAATTTCACTATCGGCGCTTCGTCACTCCCCAGCGCCCCGGTATCGTCAGGCGCCTCTTCACCGCTGGTGACCTCCAGCTCAAGGATGCCAAGATCCGCGTCGCCTCCCAATTCATCCATGGGATTGGCATGCGCCTGCAGGGCCTTTTCAATGGCTTGGGTGAGCTTGTCCTCTTCAACCAGGATCGCCTCGGTATTGAGGCCGGCATGAAACTTGATTTCGTCCAGCGCCTGCAGGTTGGTCAAGTCGGAAACGGCGATGAACAAGCGGTTGCCGCGCTTGTGCAGGGGCAGCACATGATGCTGGCGCATCAGTTTCTCTTCCACCAGCGCAACCGGCGCATGCTCCAGATTCAGGGCGTTGAGATCGAACACCGGCAGGCCGAACTCCTGCGAGGCCGCGCTGGCGATGGCGCCAGCGTCGAGCAGCTTCTTCTCCACCAGGTGGGTGACGAACGAGGCGCGGCTTTTGAGCGCGTCCTCATAGGCCGTGAGCGCCGCCTGCTCAGTAAGCAGCTTGTCCAGCACCAGACGGCGCGCCAGTCCGCTCAGCTTGGGCCTGATACCTGAGACCGCCATGACTTGTTGCCCCTAACTTATTGACACATAGCAGCTTCCAATAGTAGTGGATTCCCCGCTAATAGCCAATAGAGATCACCCCCGGCACGGCGGCTGGAGAGCCCGCTTCTTGTCATCCGCGGCGGCTCGAAGTACCATGCCCCTTTATCATTGGAGTTGTGCTTCATGTTTCACGGCAGTATGGTGGCCCTGGTCACGCCGATGCGCGCGGACGGGTCGCTCGACCCGGAGAGCCTGTCCCGGCTCGTCGAATTCCACATCGAGAACGGCACCGGCGCCATCGTCGCGGTCGGCACCACCGGCGAGTCCGCCACGCTGGATATGGAAGAACACTGCCGGGTGATACGCCAGGTGGTGGAGATGGCGCGCGGGCGCGTGCCGGTGATCGCGGGCACCGGGGCCAACGCCACCAGCGAGGCCATTGAGCTCACCCGTTCGGCCCTGCATTCCGGCGCCGACGCCTGCCTGCTGGTCACGCCTTATTACAACAAGCCCACCCAGGAGGGCCTGTACCTGCATTACAAGGCCATCGCCGAGGCCGTGCCGATCCCGCAAATCCTGTACAACGTGCCCGGACGCACCGCCTGCGACCTGCTGCCCGACACCGTGGCGCGCCTCGCCCCCGTCTCCAACATCGTGGGCATCAAGGAGGCCACGGGCAATGTCTCACGCGCACGTGAGATATTGGAGCGCTGTAGTGATAAAATAGACCTTTACGCAGGCGACGACGCCACGGCCATGGAAGTGATGCTGCAAGGCGGCAAGGGCGTGATCTCGGTCACCGCCAACGTCGCGCCCAGGCTGATGAGCGACATGTGCAAGGCCGCGCTGCGCGGCGAGCGCGCAGAGGCGGAGGCGATCAACCAGCGGCTCGAGGCGCTGCACCGCGATTTGTTCATCGAGTCCAACCCGATTCCAGTCAAGTGGGCGCTGCACGAGATGGGGCTGATCCCGCCCGGCATACGCCTGCCGCTGACCCCCTTGTCGGCAAGCTGCCACGGCCGGGTCAGGGCCGCCATGCAACAGGCGATCAATTAGAGCTTACCTACCCCCTCTCCCGCGCGAGCGGGAGGAGGATGGGGAGAGGGTTCCTTAAATACAGGTGACTGATGCAGTTTAAAAAGCAGTTGATACAGTGTGGAGTTGTATTGTTGGCGCTCGCCGCGCTCGGCGGGTGCAAGGCGATCACCGCCAAGCTCGATGAGGTGGACCCGGAAAAGCGCGTGGAGTATAAAAAGAGCTCCTCGCTTCCGCCGCTGGAAATCCCGCCCGATCTCACCAGTTCCACCGTGGACGACACCCTCGCCGTACCCGACATCAGCCCCGGCGGCACCGCGACCTATTCCGTGTACAGCGGCGAGCGCAGCGACCCGCAAACCGCGCAGCGCGAGAATGTCCTGCCCGGCCAGGACAACGTGCGCGTCGAGCGCGACGGCAACAAGCGCTGGCTGGTGATGCAGGGCGAGCCCGATCAGTGGTGGCCCAGGGTGCGCGAATTCTGGCTGCAAAGCGGCTATATCATTAAACAGGAAGACCCGCGCATCGGCATCATGGAGACCGACTGGCTGGAAAACCGCGCCGACATTCCCAAAGATCCCATCCGCTCGGTGCTGAGCAAGGTGTTCGACAATCTCTATTCCGCCGCGACGCGCGACAAGTTCCGCGTGCGCCTGGAGCGCACCCAGGAGCCGGGCGGCACCGAACTTTTCCTGAGCCACAGCGGCGTGGAAGAAACGGTGCAGGGCGACTCGACCATCTGGCAACCGCGCCCTTCCGACCCGGAACTGGAGGCGGAGATGCTCAACCGCCTGATTGTATTTTTCGGCGTGGATGAGAAAAAGGCCAAGACCCTGCTGGCGCGTGAAGCCGAAGCGCCGCGCGCCGCGCTGACCAAGGACGGCAACGGCGGCGTCACGCTGACCCTGCAGGAAGACTTCTCCCGCGCCTGGCGCCGTACCGGGCTGGCGCTGGACCGCATCGGCTTCACGGTGGAGGACCGCGACCGCTCGCGCGGCCTGTACTACGTGCGTTACGCCGATCCGCTCAAGGATCAGGAGAAAAAGGAGGGCTTCATGTCCAGGATGAAATTCTGGGGCAAGGACGACAAAAAGCCGCCGGCCGAACAATATCTGGTCAGCGTGGCGAGCGAGGCGGACAATACGCACATCGCGGTGATCAGCCAGGATGGCACGCGCGACAACTCGGAAACCGCCGGCCGGATATTGACCTTGCTGCACGAACAGCTAAAGTAAGGACATCGCTATAAATTTAATTAAGTTGTATGGCGCCGCCGCGCTATCCGGCTTCCGCCGCGCCAAACTGCTGGCCTCAGCGCGCGCGGCCCTGCCGCACATCACCGGGCTGCACGCCGAGTGGGTATATTTCGCCGAACTGAGCGCGGCGCTCTCACCCGCCGAAAGCGCGACCCTGAAAAAAATCCTCGCTGCGCTCGCAGATGACCCCGGCGCAGCCTCCACCGCGTCATTGCTGGTCACGCCGCGCGCTGGCACGCGCTCTCCCTGGTCGAGCAAGACAAGCGACATCCTGCGTCTGTGCGGCCTCGAAAAAATCACGCGCATCGAGCGCGGCACACTTTACCACTTCATCACGCAAGACGGCGCGCCTTTAGCGGAGCGTGAGACCAGTCTCATCGCTCCGCTCATCCACGACCGCATGACGCAGCAGGTGTGGCGCGGCCTCGACGTCGCACACTCCCTGTTCTCTCACGCCGAGCCCGCGCCGCTCACCGCCGTTGATATTTCAGAACAGGCGTTGCTCGACATCAACCGGAGACTGGGGCTTGCGCTGAGCCCGGATGAAATCGCCTATCTGCTGGACAACTACCGGCGTCTCAAACGCAACCCCACCGACGTGGAACTGATGATGTTCGCGCAGATGAACTCAGAGCATTGCCGCCACAAGATTTTCAACGCCGACTGGATCATAGACGGCGAGCCACAGAAAAAATCCTTGTTCACCATGATCCGCCACACCACGGAAAAAAGCCCGCACGGCGTGCTGTCGGCGTACAAGGACAACGCCTCGGTGATCGAGGGCTTTGCAACGGCACGCTTTTTCCCCGAGGCCGGAAATAACGAATACCGTCATCACCCCGGACAAGCGCACATCCTGATGAAGGTGGAGACGCACAACCACCCCACGGCGATCTCGCCTTATCCCGGCGCGGCCACCGGCAGCGGCGGCGAAATCCGCGATGAAGGCGCGACCGGGCGCGGCGCGAAACCCAAGGCGGGCCTGTGTGGCTTTTCCGTGTCGCACCTGCGTATCCCCGATGCGTTGCAACCGTGGGAGCAAAGCGATTACGGCAAACCGGCGCACATCGCCTCGAGCCTGGACATCATGCTGGAAGGGCCGATCGGCGCAGCGGCGTTCAACAACGAATTCGGACGCCCCAACCTCTGCGGTTATTTCCGCACCTTTGAGGCGCACTGCAATATGCAGCAGCGCGGCTATCTCAAACCCATCATGCTGGCCGGCGGCGTGGGCAACATCGCTCCCGAACAGGTGGAGAAAGCCGGCATTCCCTCCGGCAGCGCGCTCATCGTGCTGGGCGGGCCGGCCATGCTGATCGGCCTCGGCGGCGGCGCGGCCTCTTCCATCGCGGCGGGCAGCGGCGATGAAACGCTCGACTTCGCCTCGGTGCAGCGCGACAACGCCGAGATGCAGCGCCGCTGCCAGGAGGTGATAGACCGCTGCTGGCAGAAGGATGACGCCAATCCTATTCTCTCCATCCATGACGTGGGCGCGGGCGGCTTGTCCAACGCGCTGCCGGAACTGGTGCACGGCGCGGCGCGCGGCGCGCGCATTGAGTTGCGCGAGATTTTGAACGACGACCCCGGCATGTCGCCGATGCAGATCTGGAGCAACGAGGCGCAGGAGCGTTACGTGCTGGCGGTGTCAGCCGATCGTCTGGATGAATTCAAGGCGCTGTGCGCGCGCGAGCGCTGCCCTTACGCCGTCGTGGGCCACGCCACCGCCGGACAACAGCTCATCGTAAGCGACGCGCATTTCCATAACGAGCCGGTCAATCTGCCGCTGCCCATGCTGCTCGGCAAGCCGCCCAAAATGCTGCGCGACGTGCGCCGCTTGCGCGCGCCCGATCTCCCGTTATTCGACACCCGCATTGACCTGCACGAGGCCGCATTGCGCGTGCTGCGTTTTCCCGCCGTGGCGGACAAGCGCTTCCTCATCACCATCGGCGACCGCACGGTGGGCGCTATGGTCACGCGCGACCAGATGGTGGGCCCGTGGCAGGTGGCGGTGGCGGATGTGGGCGTGACCAGCAGCGGCTTTGACACCCACGCCGGCGAGGCGATGGCGCTGGGCGAACGCGCGCCGCTTGCGCTGATCCATCCCGCCGCCTCCGGCCGCATGGCCGTGTGCGAGGCGCTCACCAACATCGCCGCCGCACGCATCGCCGATGTTTCCGCCATCAAACTCTCCGCCAACTGGATGGCCGCAGCGGGCCACCCCGGCGAGGACGCCGCGCTGTATGACACCGTGCGCGCAGTCGCCATGGAACTGTGCCCGCAACTCGGCCTCGCCATCCCGGTAGGCAAGGATTCACTCTCCATGAAAACCGTGTGGCGCGAGCACGGCCAGGAAAAATCCGTCGCCGCGCCGCTGTCGCTCATCGTGAGCGCGTTCGCGCCGGTGCTGGACTGCCGCAAAACACTCACCCCGCAATTACGCACTCATCAAGGCGAAACCGCGCTCATCGTGATTGATCTCGGCCTGGGTAAAAACCGCCTCGGCGGTTCGGCGCTCACCCAGGTGTACAACCAGATGACGCGCGACGCACCCGATGCGCCGGACGCCGCCGCGCTCAAGTCATTCTTCACCGTTATTCAAACGCTCAATGAGCAGGGCCTGTTGCTCGCCTATCACGACCGCTCCGACGGCGGCCTGTTCGCCGCCGTATGCGAGATGGCCTTCGCGGGCCATACCGGCGTCAGCGTGGAACTCGCCGCGCTGGGTTCGGATTCCTGCGCTGCGCTGTTTAACGAGGAACTCGGCGCCGTGGTGCAAACAAGCATGGCGGACAAACAAACCGTGCTCAAGGCGCTGCATCAGGCTGGCCTGGGCCCATACAGCCACGATTGCGGCACATTGAACGATATGGATCGCATTGTGTTCACGCACCACGGCAAAACGGTTCTTTCCGACACGCGCGTGAACCTGCACCGCGCCTGGTCGGAAACCTCTTATCGCATGCAGTCTCTGCGCGACAACCCGGCGTGCGCACAGCAGGAGTACGACGCGCTGCTCGACGCCGCCAATCCCGGCCTGAACGTCAAACTTACCTTCGACACCAAGCACGACATCGCCGCGCCCCCTGGTATATCAAACAGGGCCAAGCAGGGCGTGCGTCCGCGCATCGCCATTCTGCGCGAACAGGGCGTGAACGGCCAAGTGGAACTGGCGTGGGCGTTTGACCGCGCGGGCTTTGCCTGCGTGGACGTGCACATGAGCGATATTCTGCAGGGCCGCGTTTCCCTGCGCGACTTTCAGGGCCTCGCCGCCCCCGGCGGATTTTCCTACGGCGACGTGCTGGGCGCGGGACGCGGCTGGGCCAATTCGATCCTGTTCAACGCGCGCGCGCGCGACGAATTCAGCGCATTTTTTAACCGCAGGGATACCTTCGGTTTAGGGATATGCAACGGATGTCAAATGATGTCCAGCTTGAGCGAGCTCATCCCCGGCGCGGAGCACTGGCCACGCTTCGCGCGCAACCTTTCCGAACAATTCGAGGCGCGCCTGTCGCTGGTGCACATCCCAAAATCGCCTTCGCTGTTTTTGCGGGACATGGCGGGCGCGCAACTGCCCATCGCCGTAGCCCACGGCGAAGGCTGCGCCGAGTTTCACTCCGGCAGCGCCCAGCAAGCACTCGATGCCGGTATCGTCGCTCTACGTTGGGTGGACCATTACGGCCGGCCCACCGAAACCTACCCCGCCAACCCCAACGGCTCGCCGCTCGGCATCGCCGGCCTCACCACGCCCGACGGGCGCTACACCATCATGATGCCGCACCCGGAACGCGTGGTGCGCACGATAACCAATTCCTGGCATCCGGACGACTGGGGCGAAGACGGCCCGTGGCTGCATATGTTCCGTAACGCGCGCAGATGGGTTGATTAAAACACCTGTTTGGAAATCAAGGCCACTGCCTGGCGTGATGCAATAAACGCAAAATCGTTACCGCGTCTCCACGCACCCAGTATATGGCGATAAAGGGCGTGCCGGATATGACAAGCTCGCGCGTGCCCTGCACACGCCCCGGCCGCCCGATATTGGGCTGGTCCACCAGGTGCTCCACGGCCTCACGCACTCTCTGCGCCATGCGCCTCGCCGCTGAAGGGTTGTCCGAGGCGATGAAGTGACCCGCTTCCTGAATATCCTTCACCGCCAGACGGGTCCACTCAAGGCGCACGCTTGCCCCAGCGTTTCAATTCAGCACACGCCTTATCGTGACTCACCACCTCGCCGCGCTTGGCTGTGGCCATACCCTGATGTATTGCCTGCACCTGCCACTCTTGCAAGGCAACGTATTCTTCAATGGCCTGTGCCGCAAGATAGGACTTGGAGCGATCCGTGGCCTTGGCAAGCCTGTTCAGGCGCTTGGCCAAATCCTCTTCTACTCGCACTGAGATTAACGCGGTATCAGACATAAAATATCCTCCTTTGTATATTATATCATCATTTTTGATGATAATAATATCCATACTCTCTCCCCAACCCTCTCCCGCTAAGGCGGGAGAGGGGGCACCTTCTTTTCCCTGTTAGCCATGCAAATATCAATAAACACACCGCTCAAATAGTGCGATGGATTCAACATGCGTGGTGTGGGGGAACATGTCCGCTACCCCTGCGCTCATCAAGCGGTAGCCGCATGCAACCAGCTCGCGTGCGTCGCGCGCCAGGGTGGCGGGGCTGCAGGAGACGTAGACGATGCGCGCGGCATCGAACGTGGAAAGTTGTTTGATGACTTCCAGTGCGCCGGTGCGCGGCGGGTCGAGCAGGATTTTGTCAAAGCGCTGTTTGGCCCACGGCTGCCCGGATAAATCCTGACTGAGATCGGCGGCATGAAATTCCACGTTGTGGATGCCGTTGCGTTGCGCGTTGTCCTGTGCGCGTTGCACCAGCTTTGCCTCGCCCTCCACGCCGGTGACGTGGGCGGCATGGCGCGCCAGAGGCAGGGTGAAGTTGCCTAGTCCGCAGAATAAATCCAGCACGCGCTCGTGCGCCTGCGGATTGAGCAGATCAAGCACGCGCTCAATCATGGCGCGATTGATTTCAGCGTTAATCTGCACGAAATCGGCCGGAGTGAAGAATAGTTCCAGATTGTACTTCGGCAAACGGTAGCTCAGCGTTGCGGCTTCCGGCCAGATCAGCGTCACGCTCTCCGGCCCGGCCGGTTGCAAATAAATCTGTATGCCGTGAGCTTCACCGAAGGCTTGCAGCTTTTCCAGATCGGCCGCGCCCAACGGCGCGAGATTGCGAAACACCAAGGCCGTGGCTTCGTCGCCCGCAGCCACTTCGATCTGGGGTATACAGTTGTAGGCTTCCAGCCCGGCGATCAACTCGCGCAGCGCCGGTAGTAATCTTCCCACGGCGGGGTGCAGCACTTCACAGCGATCTATATCGGCCAGAAGGGAACTGAGCTTCTCGCGGAAGCCAATCAGCAATCTATCTTTCTTGATGACAAACTTGACGCCCAGGCGCGCCCGGCGCCGGTAGCCCCAGTGCGGGCCGGTGAGTGGCGCGAGCACCACGCCAGGTTCGACCCCGCCGATATGTTTTAAGCCATCCAGCAGCACCTGCTGCTTGGCCGCGATTTGCGCCTCGGGTGCGAGGTGCTGCAGGCTGCACCCGCCGCAGAGGTTGAAATGCGCGCAGCGCGGTTCGACGCGATCGGGCGATGGTTCGATGATTTTCTCGACCCTGGCTTCGTCATAGCGTTTGCGCTGGGTGACGTAGGTAAACAGCACCTGCTCGCCGGGCAGGGCGCCCTCGATGAACACGGCCTTGCCATTGACGTGCGCCACGCCGCGCCCGTCGTGGCTCAGGGATTCGACGTGGGCCGCCACCGGTTCCTGCGGCAGCAGTTTGAAATTACGTGGACGGCGGGGCATTGAGAAACAGTAGCGAGTGACAAGTTGCAAGTGGCAGGAAGGCGCAAACTTGCGCAGATCACGGCTTCCAGGCGGCGAGAAATTCGTTGAGGTGTGGTTTGTTTTCCTTGGTCAGCACGTCGCGCAGGTGCTGGCACTCGCGCGTGTATTCATCCTGGCTCAGATGGCCGCGTATCAGTTCGAAGCGCAGATAGACAAGGTAGGTGTTGAGCACGTCGGTTTCGCAATAATCGCGGATGGCGGTTATCTCACCCTGCAAATAGCGTTGCCACACCTGCGCGCCATCCATGCCCAGCTTGCCGGGAAAACCGAGCAGGGTGGCGATTTCATCCAGCGGGGCGGCGGTGCGCGGCTGATAGAGCGAGAGCAGGTCCATCAAGTCGGTATGGCGCGAGTGATAGCGGCTGAGATAGTTGTTCCATTTAAAGGAACTGTCTTCCTCGCCGGTGTCCCAATACCTGGGCGCGGCCACGCCGTGCACCAGTGCGCGGTAGTGCAGCACCGGCAGATCGAACCCGCCGCCGTTCCATGACACCAGCGTCGGCGTGTACTTGTCTATCCCGTCGAAAAAGCGTTCGATTAGTTCTTTCTCAGGCGAGTCCGGCTCACCCAGGGACCACACCTTCACCTGATCGCGCGTGCGCAGCACGGCCGAGATCGCCACGATGCGTTGCAGATGGTGGCGCAGAAAATCCGAGCCTCCGGTTTCCTGACGGCGCGCGTTGAACATCGCCTCGGCGGCCTGCTTGTCGGTCAGACCGTCGAGCGCATACAGCCTGTGTCCGCCCGCCACGTCGGGCACGGTTTCGATGTCGAATACCAGAACGTTCATGGCGGGAACACGCCGGTGGAAAGGTAACGGTCGCCGCGGTCGCACACGATGGTGACAATCACGGCATTCTTCACCTCCGCGCACAGGCGCAAGGCGGCGTGCAGCGCGCCGCCTGAGGAGATGCCGGCGAAGACGCCCTCGCGCGCAGCCAATTCGCGCGTGGTGGCTTCGGCCTCGGCCTGGCTCACCTCCATGATGCGATCCACGCGTTTGGCGTCATAAATCTTCGGCAAATACTCTTCCGGCCAGCGGCGGATGCCGGGGATTTGCGAGCCTTCGCTGGGTTGCACGCCGATGATTTGTATCGCCGGATTTTTTTCCTTGAAGAAGCGCGCGCAGCCCATGATGGTGCCGGTGGTGCCCATGGAGCTGACGAAATGGGTGATTCCGCCTTGCGTGTCGCGCCATATCTCCGGCGCGGTGCCTTCGTAGTGCGCGCGCGGATTGTCCGGGTTGGCGAACTGGTCCAGCACGCGGCCCTTGCCCTCGGCCTGCATCTGCATGGCGAGATCGCGCGCGCCTTCCATGCTCTGCGCGCGCGTGACCAATATGATCTCGGCGCCGAACGCCTTCATCACCGCGCGCCGCTCCAGGCTCATGTGCTCCGGCATGATGAGCCGCAGCCGGTAGCCGCGTATCGCCGCGGCCATGGCAAGTGCGATGCCGGTGTTGCCGCTGGTGGCCTCGATCAGGGTGTCGCCGGGTTTGATCTCGCCGCGCGCCTCGGCGTGCTTGATCATGCTCATTGCCGGGCGGTCTTTCACCGAACCGGCCGGGTTGTTGCCCTCCAGCTTGGCCAGCACGGCATTGTCCGTCGCACCAGGCAAACGCCGCAAACGCACCAGCGGCGTGTTGCCGATGTAGCTCTCGATGATAGGGTAGGACATGGTCTTCAGCGCGCAAGCAGGGTCACAAACGCCACGGCGTGATCGTCTTCGTCGGCGATGCTGATGTGCCCGCCGCTCACGCCCATCTTTTTCATGAACGCCAGCGCCTTGCCGTAATAGCGCAGCACCGGCTTGCCGCTGTCTTCATGCCCGACGCCGATCTGGCGCGGCGTGATGCCGTGCCCGAATCCGGTGCCGAGCGCCTTGACCGCCGCCTCCTTGGCGGCAAAGCGGCGCGCCAGAAAATGCGCCGGGCGCTCTGCATGGGAAAAATCCTCCATCTCCGGTCCGGTCAGGATGCGGCGCGCGAACTTGTCTCCATAGCGCGCCAGGCTCTTTTCCATGCGCGCCACGCGCACGATGTCGGCGCCGATGCCGAAGATTCTATCGGCCATGGCGCGCCTCGCGCATCAACTGTTTCATCTCGCGCACCGCCGCGCCGAATCCGGTGAACAGCGCGCGCGCCACAATGGCGTGGCCGATGTTGAGTTCGCCGATCTCCGGCAGGGCCGCGATGGCTTGTACATTATGATAATTCAATCCGTGACCGGCGTTGACTTGCAGACCGAGCTTTTTTCCCTGCTCCATGGCGCGCACGATGCGCTGCAACTCCTGCTCGCGCGCGGCGGCGCTGGAGCCTGCCCCCGCGAAAGCGGGGGCGTCGGCATAATGGCCGGTGTGGATTTCGATCACCGGGGCGCCCGCGCGCGCCGCGGCCTCCACCTGGCGCGGATCGGCGTCTATGAACAACGACACGCGCACGCCAGCGTCTTTCAGGCGCGCGCAAGCGGCACCGATGCGCTCCGGCTGGCCAGCCACGTCCAGCCCCCCTTCGGTGGTCAGTTCCTCGCGCCGCTCCGGCACCAGGCAGCAATCCTGCGGCTTGATACGCTCGGCGAACGCCAGCATGGCTTCAGTCACCGCCATCTCCAGATTCATGCGCGTCTGCAAAATGCCGCGCAGCATGTCCACGTCGCGCTCCTGAATGTGACGCCGGTCTTCGCGCAAATGCAGCGTCACGGCGTCGGCGCCCGCCTGCTCGGCCTCGATGGCGGCCTGAACGGGGTCGGGATAGCGCGTGCCGCGCGCCTGGCGCAGCGTGGCCACATGGTCAATATTGACTCCCAGCAGAATTGCGCCCGGGGTTTTCATGCGGGCTCGGCGCTCGCGTCCGTTTGCTGCGCGGCTTTGGGCGGGTTCATGGTCTTGTGCATGTTAATCAGCAAGGCGCGGCTTTGCAAAGGTTTGCCGCCAAGATACAGCGCCAGCGCGGCACGCATCAGCGGCTTGATCTCGCGCAGGCTTTGTTCATCGCGCAACTCTTCGTTCATCAGGGACAGCAGGCTCGCGCCGCGCAGTGTCAGCCCCGCGCCCTGTCCATCGGCCCCATCATACCGCACCGGCCCCTGTTCCAGGCGGTAAGCGTATAGTTTGTCCGGCTCGACCGGCGCGCCGCTTTCCGCGTCGTGACTCAGCACCAGCGCGTAGCCGATCTCCTTTAATAAATGTTTTTCAAAAATACGCAGCGCGCGCTGCTCCTCGACGACAAGCCGGGGAAGGGTTTCCCGGTAAATATCGAACAACGCGGGGTGCGCGTCGTGCCGGGTCAGCAGGCGCAGCAGCAATTCATTGAGATAAAAGCCGCTGATCAGGCTTTGGCCGTTGAGGCGCAGCAACGGGCCGTGGCTTTCCGCTCCGCACAGGGTGGCAAGCTCGCCGCGCCCGGCCCAGGAAACCAGCAGCGGCTGAAACGGCTGCAGCACGCCGTGCAGGCGCGATTTCGCCGCGCGCGCGCCGCGCGCCACCAAACCCACGCGGCCATGCTCCGGCGTGAACAGCTCCAGCAGCAAACTGCTGTCGCGGTAAGGCCGCTGGTGCAGCACGTAGGCGGGCTGCAAATGGATGCGTGCGTTGTTGACCCGGATCATTGGTAGCCCAAGCCGGTCATGGCCTTAAGGTCGTCGCTCCAGCCCTGCTTGACTTTGACCAGGAGTTGCAGAAACACCCTGGCGTCAAATATTTTTTCCATCTCCAGCCGCGCCTCGCGGCCGATCGCCTTCAGGCGCGCGCCGCCCTTGCCGATGACGATGGCCTTTTGCCCCGCGCGCTCCACCCAGATCACGGCCTCGATACGCAGCAGTTTTTCCTCCCTGGAAAACGCGCTTACCTCGACTGTCGCGGCATAGGGCAGTTCCTCGCCGAGGCTTTGCATCAGCTTTTCCCGTATCAGTTCCGCGGCCAAGAAGCGCTCGCTGCGGTCGGTGACTTGATCCTCCGGGTAGAGCGGCGGCCCTTCCGGCAAACGCCGCCGCACCTGCTCCTCCAGCGCGGCCAAGTTGTCTCCGCTCCTGGCCGAGAGCGGGATGATCTCCGCAAAGGACATTTTCTGCGCCAGCACATCGAGGTGCGGCAGCAGCTTTTTCTTGTCGGCGATCTTGTCCACCTTGTTGATGACCAGAATCACGGGCGCAGGCAAAGCCTTGATGACTTGCAACACATAGTCATCCTGCCCGGTCCAGCGCAAGCCCTCCACCACAAACAGAATCACGTCCACTTCACGCAATGCGCTTCTGGCGCTCTCGTTCATATAGCGGTTGAGCGCACGCTTGCCGCGCTCATGCAGTCCAGGCGTGTCCACGTAGATCGCCTGAAAACCGGGTTCGCTTTTGATGCCGAGGATGCGCTGGCGCGTGGTCTGCGGCTTGCGCGAGGTGATACTGACTTTCTGCCCGATAAGACGGTTCAGCAGTGTGGATTTTCCCACATTGGGACGGCCCGCAATCGCCACCAGGCCGCAGCGATGCTCAGTCATGGGGTTGCAGCAGCTCCAGCGCCTTGCGCGCCGCGTCCTGCTCGGCCTTTCTGCGGCTGCTGCCCGTGCCCTGCGTCGGTTGCAGGCCGGGCATGCGGCACTCTACCTTGAAGGTCTGCGCGTGCGCCTCACCGCTCACCTGCACCACGCTGTATTGCGGCGGCGGCATTTTGCGCGACTGGAAATATTCCTGCAACCGGGTCTTGGGGTCTTTAAGCGTAACGGCCTCCGGCATCTCGTGCAGGCGCGCCTGATAGAGCGCCTGCAACACCTTGCGGCACGGCTCCATGCCGCCATCAAGATAAATCGCGCCGATCACCGCCTCCAGGGCGTCCGCCAGCGTGGACTCGCGCCGGTGTCCGCCGCTTTTCTTTTCGCCGTAGCCCAGGGTTAAACAGGCGCCCAGCCGCAACGAATGCGCGATCTCCGCCAGCGTCTCGCGCCGCACCAGGCTGGCGCGCAACCGGCTCAAATCGCCTTCCGTGGCCTGCGGGTAGCGATGGTAAAGCTCGGCGGCGATGACGAAATTCAACACTGCGTCGCCGAGAAACTCCAGACGCTCATAATTGGCGCCGCCGGCGCTGCGATGCGTGAGCGCATCCTCCAGCAATCGTGTCTCGGTAAACCGGTAGCCCAGTTCCCGGCACAGCGCGCTCAGGGATGAGGTCAACGGGCGGCAAGCTCCACGCTCTTGTCGAACTTGGCGACGAAGTCCAGATTGCCCACCAGTTCACCGCGCACTTCGTACACCACCCGCACCAGCATGCCGCCGGGACGAGTCTGTATTTCAACATTACTGCTGTCCACACGCTCCACGTCATCCACGTCAAAACGCCGTTCCAGGGCCTTGAGCACTTCCTCCTTGCCCTTGGCCACGATCTCGGTATCGGTTTTCAGGCTTTCCAGGGCGGTCTGCACCTTGAAGCTTTCCAGATAGATCGGCAGCAGCTTCAGGCTGAGCAGGGCAAAGGCGCCCACGAATACAAGCAGCAACAGCACACTGATGAAACTCATGCCATGTTGTTTATGCATATGAGCCCTCTCTATCAAGGTTGATCGGCTATTTAATCGTTGTTCCAATGCGCCGCCAGGCGATGACACCGTCCGCGGACCAGTCCCAGTTCATCCAGATCATCACCGCCTTGCCCACCAGGTTTTCATCCGCGACCGTGCCCCAGTAGCGGCTGTCGTTGCTGTTGTCGCGGTTGTCGCCCATCACGAAATACCGGCCCTCCGGGACGGTGAATTCACCCTCGCCGGAAAGCTGGCCGGGGCGAATCAGGATGGCATGTTTCGTCCCGTCCAGGTCCTCGTTGAAAATCTGCGCGCCCGTCATGCCCGCACCCGCGCCATACCCCAGGTAAGTCCCGGCCGGCTGTTGTGGCATGGGCTTGCCGTTCACGGTCAGCGTCTTATGGTAATAGGCAATCCGATCACCGGGCAAGCCTACCACGCGCTTGATGTAGTCTATCCTGGGGTCTTTGGGATAGCGGAACACCACCACGTCGCCGCGCCGCGGCGCGCCAAGATCAATGAATTTATTGTTCAGCACCGGCAGACGCAGACCATAGGCGAATTTATTCACCAGGATAAAATCGCCGGTGAGCAGGGTCGGCATCATGGAGTTGGACGGGATGCGAAACGGCTCCACCAGAAATGAGCGCAACAGCAGCACGATGAGAAACACCGGGAACAGCGAGCGCGCGTACTCCACCAGCACCGGCTCGCGCCCGGTGCGCCTGGGCGCCCACAGCCACGCGTCCAGCGCCCAGATCACGCCGCACACGGCGGTGGCAACGACCAGAAACAATGCGAAATTCATTTTCCTTTACCCACCTGTAACACCGCCAAAAACGCCTCCTGCGGAATCTCCACCTTGCCCAGTTGCTTCATGCGCTTCTTGCCCTCTTTTTGCCGTTCCAGCAGTTTTCGCTTGCGCGTGATGTCGCCGCCGTAACATTTGGCGGTGACGTTTTTCCTCAACGCCTTGACCGTCTCGCGCGCGATGACGTGCGCGCCGATGGCGGCCTGGATCGCCACCTCGAACATCTGCCTGGGGATGATCTCCTTCATCTTCTCCGCCAGTTCGCGGCCGCGATACGCGCTCTGCCCGCGGTGCACGATGAGCGACAGCGCATCCACGCGCTCGCCGTTGATGAGGATGTCCAGTTTAACCAAATCCGCGGGCTGAAAGCGCTCAAAGCTGTAATTGAACGAGGCGTAGCCGCGGCTCACCGACTTTAAACGATCGAAAAAGTCCATCACCACCTCGTTCAGGGGCAGCTCGTAGGTGAGCGACACCTGGCTGCCGAGATACTGCATGTTCTTCTGCACGCCGCGTTTTTCCACGCACAGCTTAATCACGTCACCCAGATACTGCGGCGGCAGCAGCATGTCGGCGCGGATAATGGGCTCGCGCGTCTCCGCGATGCGGCTTACCTCCGGCAGCTTGGCCGGATTATCCACGCGCAGCACCTCGCCCTGGGTGGTCAGCACCTCGTAGATCACGGTGGGCGCGGTGGTGATGAGGTTGAGCCGGTACTCGCGCTCCAGGCGCTCCTGCACGATCTCCATGTGCAGCAGGCCGAGAAATCCGCAGCGGAAGCCGAAGCCCAGGGCCTGTGAGGTCTCCGGTTCGTAATGCAGCGCCGCATCGTTCAGGCGCAGCTTGGCCAGCGCCTCGCGGAAGTCTTCGTAGTCCTCGGAGTCCACCGGAAACAGTCCGGCGAACACGCGCGGCTGTATCGGCTTGAAGCCGGGCAGCGCCTGCGGCGCGGGGCGGCCCTCATGGGTGATGGTGTCGCCCACCGGCGCGCCGTTGATCTCCTTGATGCCGGCGATGATGAACCCCACCTCGCCCGCCTTGAGCACGCCGGTCTCCACGCGCCTGGGCGTGAAGATGCCGATCCTGTCGGCCTGATGGCTTCTGCCCGTGGACATCACCCTGATCTTGTCCCTGACGGCAAGCGCGCCCTGCATCACGCGCACCAGGATGATGACGCCGAGAAAATTGTCGAACCAGGAGTCTATGATGAGCGCCTGCAACGGCGCCTGCTCATCGCCCTTGGGCGGCGGAATGCGCAGGATCAGCTCTTCCAGCATATCCGTCACGCCGAGGCCGGTGCGCGCGCTGATGCGCAGCGCGTTGTGCGCCTCGATGCCGATCACTTCCTCGATCTCCTTGATGACGCGCTCCGGTTCGGCGGTGGGCAAGTCAATCTTGTTCAGCACCGGCAGCACTTCCAGCCCCTGCTCCAGCGCGGTGTAGCAGTTGGCGACGCTCTGCGCGCCCACGCCCTGCGCGGCGTCCACCACCAGCAGCGCGCCCTCGCACGCGGCGAGCGAGCGCGATACCTCGTAGGAAAAATCCACGTGGCCGGGGGTGTCAATAAAATTCAACAGATACGTATTGCCGTCGCGCGACGGGTAGGTGAGCGACACCGCCTGGGCCTTGATGGTGATGCCGCGTTCGCGCTCCAGGTCCATGGAGTCCAGCACCTGCTCCGCCATTTCGCGTTTGCTTAAGCCGCCGCAGATTTCAATGATGCGGTCGGCCAGCGTGGACTTGCCGTGATCTATGTGCGCGATGATGGAAAAATTGCGGATGTGTTTGAGGGGAACCACGAGTACTTTACCCGGAGATTGCAGCCATTATAAAACAGAAAGCCAGCACCAGGCTGGCTTATAAAGGAGTGCGTCTTGTGCCGGACTGTTTTTAATTCAGCGCCAGGATGAAATCTGTCAGCTTTTCAATATCGGCATCGGGCACGCGCGGAGAATACGGAGGCATCACGCCCATCTGCCAGCGCCCGCTACCACCTGCTTTTATCCACTTGATGAGATTGTCTCTGGCGCCCGCATCGCCCTTGTATTTCTTGCTCACGTCTGTCCAGGCCGGACCGACGCGCTTGGTCTCCACCTGATGACAGGCGAAGCAGCCGCTGCTCTTGGCCAGCGCCTTGCCGGCCTCCATGTCCAGCACGCCAGACTGCCCCTGGGTAGGGGCAGTGGCTGGAGCCTCAGAGCTCGGCGCGGGAGCGCCTTCCGCAGGAACGGCGGGCTCGGCGGCGGGAGCTTCAACAGCCGGCGCTTCGGCGGCAGGCTCGGCCGGGGCTTCAGCCGCGGGCGCGGCAGGGGCGGCCTGTTCCGCGGGAGCGGCGGGGGCGGGTTGCTCTTCCTTGCCACAGGCCGCCAGTAACACGGCAAGCGCAGCGGCAATCACTAACGAATGCTTCATTTTATTTCCTCGAACGGTTGTTGAAATGAGTGATGGGTTTAACACTGTGCCCCGTATAGCAGGACACAGTCCAAGTTTAGCAGATTCCCGCCCCGTCCGGTAGGCGCGCTTCCTTATCCGGCGGGCGACGCCTGTGCCTCCGGCGTCTTGTCGCCGGACTTGATCGGCTCGATGACCGGGTCCTGCCACGAGCCCTTCACCGTGTATTGCGCGCGCGCGATGCCGTCAATACCCGGCTTGAATATTTTCTCAAACAGATAGAGGCCGGCGCCGATGCCGATGCCGACCGGACCGCCCAGGGCTCCGGCGAGCGGTAAAGTGGCGCCAATGTTGGGCGTCACCGTCGCCACCTGGTCGTAATCCCTTGCAGCAAGGCCGATGCGCCCGGACACGCTGATCTGCGCCGAAGGACCATCCATGATCAGATTATTGGTATAGGCGTCGCCGTTATCCAGCGTGAAGGCGCCTTCGATGCGATCAAAACTAAACCCCTTGCCGAACAGATCCCGGAAATCGAGAGTGAGGCGGCGCGGCAGGGCCTGCAAGCTGAGCAGGCCGAACACGCGCCCCGCGCCCGGCTCGATCTCCAGAAAGCGCCCCTGCCTGGCGGTGAGCGTCAGCGTGCCGCTTAAGCGCGCCAGGGCGACATCGCCCGGCCCGCCCGGCCAGTGCACTGACGCCTCCATGTGCGCCTTGCCGCCCGCGACGGTTTCGGCGTAACCAAGCTGGGCCAGCGCCTTGCCGAAATCACCGCTGTCCACGGTGACGTCCAAGCGCGACTGTTGCTCGTCACCCGACACCGTCCACCCCCCAGTGCCTTGTATTTGCACGTCGGGCGAGACCAACTGCAGTTTTTCAATACGCAGGCCGCCTGGCTGTTTAGACGCCTGCAGCGCGAGCCCGCCCAGATCGGCATCGCCGTATTTCACGCTTTGACTGGTGATATTCAGCGCTGGCCAGTTGCGCGGGTCAAAGTCCGATTTGCGCTCGTCGCTTCGTTTGGCGAAATGCAGCCGTTGCAGGGTCATGGTCAGACTCGGCGCGGCGCCGCCCCCCAGCCACTGCACCCGGCCTGCGATCTCGGCGCTGTCGAGTTCGGCATCCCACGCCTGCGCCTTGCGCTGCGCGCGCAGGCTGAGATTGGTAAAACGCCGTTCCGCAAGCTCCAGCGCACCGATCCGCACATCCACGCTGTCCAGCATCTGCCAGGAACTGTCCGCGCGCGCGCCGCCCTGCGCCGGGGAAAAATACGCCTTCCACCCGTCGAGGTCGAGCGTGAGTTGCGGAGCATCGCCGCTGACGCGCAAGCCCTTCGCGGGCAACAGCGCATCGGCGCCCCCCAAGCGCAACTCACCCCGTTTGATGCTCCAGCCCTGCTTGTCTCCGTCTTCGGTTACCTCAAAAATTCCATTCCAGCGCTCGCCGTAGCGCAGCGTGAAACGCCGATCCCGCGCCTTGCCCAGCTCCATGGCGAAACGCACCTCGAGCGGCTCCTGCGCAGGCTTGGCGAGCGGCGCCGGCAGCCGCACCGCCACGCCGCGCAGCGAGGAGCTGAGCATCAGCGTAGCCTGCGCCTTTTGCGCCTCGCCCGCAAGACGCAGCGCGGCGACCCAATCGGTCTCGCCCTCCAGGTCTTTGAACCAGTCCGCTTTGACATTCGGCGTCAGCGCGTTCAGTTGTTTGATGAACTGCGCCGGGGTGGCGCGGCTGTGCAGTTCAATCAGCGTACTGCGTACTGCGCCGGGAGCTTCTTCCGTGCGTATGTCCAGTTGCCCCTGCCGGCCGCCCAGGCTCACGGCGATGTTGCGCCCGCTGGCGCTGAATACCCTGGCCTCTTCGTTGAAATTAATCGTGCCGTTAATGGCGTTAAGCTCGATGGGACGTCCGGCTTGATCCGGCGTGATGCGCAGCGCGCTGTCTCGCAACTCCAACGCACCCCGCACGCGGTTCGGTTCAGGTGAAATCGGAATCAACATGTCCAGATTCAACAGGCTCTGCCCCGTGGCGCTCACGCCTTCTCGATATGCACCAAGGCGTTTATTGAGCGGGCTCTCCTTGAGCAGACGCAATACGTCCGACGTCGGGGCGCGCACCTTGCCCCGCACCGTGAGCTGCGGTTCGTGCAGGAATATGTCCGGTATCAGCGCGCGCGCCTCCACCACCTGCGCGTTGAAAATCTTCGCGCCCGCCACGTCAATCTGCAAACCGCGGTTGCGTAACACGACTTCCGCCTCCGCCTCGCCCAGCCAGGGCCAGCCGGGCTCATACGCGAACACCATGCCGTTCACGCTCGCGCGCGCCTCGAAACTGCCGTTGCGGGCGTCGAATGGAAACTCATCCAGACGCCCGTGCAGCAGCAGCGCGGCGTTGCTGATTTCACCGCTCACCAGGGCCTGGTCCAGCCAGCGCAGCGCCCTGGGGCTGAGGCGCTGCACCGGCAGATATTTGCTCACTGTCGCAATATTGACGTGTTGCAGCCGCGCCTGTGCGTTGACAAACGGCATAGGTTCGCCGCGCGTCCATTCCAGTCTGGTGTTGAGATGCAGATCGAAGTCAGGATTTTTTAACGCCAGTTCCCGGGCATCCAGCGTCCAGCCTTCCGCGCTCCGGCTCCAGGCGACGCGGCCGCGCGCGCTATCGAAGGCAAGCGGCGCGCGCAACTCCGCGCCGAAATCCAGGCGCAATGGCACACCCTGCAACGTCAGGGCGCCCGCCGCGTGATCGCCGTGCAGCAGCCCGCTCACCATCTGCACACCGGGCATGGATTGCCAGGGCGAGGTGCGCAGGTTGCGGAACTGGGTGCGGATATACCAGCGCGCATCGGGCGCGAAGGGATCGGCGCCGGCAGGAAGCCGGGGGCGGCTAAAACGCACGCGCATGTCGTGCAGTTCGCCGCGCGGTTGCGCGGCGCGCAGACTATCCTTGAGCTTGGCATCCACCGCGCGGTTGACCAGCAAGGCGCTGCTGAGGTCTTCCAGACGCAGCAGGCTGAACTGCCCGTCCACGGTGTCTCCCGCGCGCAGCACACGTAACGAAGACGGGGCGCCGGCGACGCCGTCGCGCACCACCATAAAACGCTGCAACGCCAGGTCCCAGCCCTGCGCCGTGCGCTGCCAGCGCAACTCCCCGCCTGCGCGGCTGATCGCCAAATCGGCGCCGCCTGCCTGTCCGGCCAGGCGTAAATCATACGCCTCTACCTCACCTTGCAGCGCATTCAATTGTTCGCCCTGCCACTCCCCCCACAGTTCTACATCCACGCGGCCGTTCTTCAGCTCAAACCCGGCCAGACTCTTCTGCTTGAGCCATTGCGCGGTCTCGACGCCATTGCCTATCACATGGAACTGACCGCTCAGGCTGCCGGGGAGGGTAAGGTCTCCGCTCGCATCCACCAGCACGCGCAGTTCCTGTTTCAGTCCCGCGCGTGACCCCAGTCTCACGCTCGCCTGATGACGCCGGCCATCGCTGCGCAAACGCAGATTGACATCGGTAAAGCGCCGCACGCTGCCGCTCGCCTGGTCCATCCAGTCAACCGCGCTGTCCTCCAGGGCGAGATAGCCCTGTTGCGCCAGCCACTGCTGGAACAGACCGTCGCCGCCGCGTTCCACGCCCTCGATGGCAATCGTGCCGTCGGCGCGGCGCGTCAGCATCAACGAGGCGCCGGAAATGGTGAGATGGCTCACCTCCAGCCGCCGCTCGCGCAGATAGGCCAGTACATTGACGTTCATGCGTGCGCCACCGAACCGCAGCACCGTGCGCGTGGCGTTTTTGTCCAGCAAC
>QZKM01000024.1 GCA_003599485.1 Gammaproteobacteria bacterium | reverse complement strand
TGGCGGTAAGGGCCATGCGGCCCGCCCGCCTCCGGCCCCTCCTGCCACGCAAGCCCCAGCCAGCGCAGATCCTCCTTGAGCGCCTCGATATAGCGCGTCGCGCTGCGTTCCAGATCGGTGTCTTCGATGCGCAGCAGGAACAGGCCACGGTGATGGCGCGCGTACAGCGCGCTGAACAGCGCGACACGGGTGTTGCCCATGTGTATGTGACCGGTGGGACTGGGGGCGAAACGGGTCTTGACTTGACCCTTGACTTGAGTGGGCGGCATAGGCTATTAATTATAGCTTCAAATGGCGATTTCCGGCGGACCCGGATGGCGTGTCCGCACAAAAAGCGAGAACGAGGTACGGCTCATGAAAACCCTTGTCGCCGGAGCAACCTGTCTGCTGTTCAGCGCCTGGCTGTACGCCGGACCGCTCGATGACCCTTATCCAATCGTACGCATCCAGACCAGCCTGGGGGACATCGTATTGCAGCTCAACCGCGAGAAGGCGCCCAGGACCGTGGAGAATTTCTTGACCTATGTGCGCGAAGGGGCCTATGACGGCACGGTGTTTCACCGCGTCAGCAAGGATTTCATCATCCAGGGCGGGGTCTACGACAGCAACTACACACTCCGCCCTGCCCATGCGCCGATAGCAACCGAGGCCATGAACGGGCTGAAGAACAAGCGCGGCGCCATCGCCATGACGCGCGACTATGAACCCAACACCGCCACCAGCCAGTTCTTCATCAACCTCGCCGACAACATGACCCTCGACCACCACGCCCCGGAACCCGGCTACTGGGGCTATACCGTGTTCGGCAAGGTCATTCAGGGCATGGATGTGCTGGATCGCATCGCCAGCACCCCCACCGGCGCGGTGGGCATTTTTGAGAAGGAAGCCCCGCTGCTCCCCATCGTCATCGGCAAAATCAACGCGGAATCGGCCGCCGTAGCTGAACTGGATACGGACAAGCCGTCCGGGACCAACCCCAATCGCGTCGCGTCCAAAACCCCTTCCAAAACCAGGAAATAATCTCTCTCATTCCATACGTACGGCGCCGGTGGCGCGCGTATGGGCGCCGTTGCCCATGACTCTGTTTATTTCCGATCTGCATTTATGCGCGCAACGCCCGGCCATCCTGCAATTGTTCATCGAGTTCCTCAACCGGCAGGCCGGGCAGTGCGACGCCTTGTACATACTGGGGGATTTATTCGAAGCCTGGTTGGGCGATGACGATGACGGGCCGGACAACGCGCGCGTCATCTCCGCGTTGCGCGCGCTGCATGACAGCGGCACGGCGATTTATTTCATGCACGGCAACCGCGACTTTTTGATCGCCGAAAAATTCGCCGCCCTGAGCGGCTGCCGGCTGTTGCCCGACCCCAGCGTGATTGACCTCAACGGCACACCCACCCTGCTCATGCACGGCGACACCTTGTGCACCGATGACGTGGGCTATCAGCGCTTCCGCCGCCTGGCGCGCAACCGCTTCAGTCAACGGCTGTTTTTGAATCTGCCGCTGGCGCTGCGCCGCCGCATCGCGCGCCGCCTGCGCGCGCAGAGCATGAGCCGCACCCTGGCAAAATCGCCCGCCATCATGGACGTGAACGCGCGCAGCGTGGCGGCGGTGATGCGCCAACACCGGGTCACGCGCCTGATACACGGCCACACCCACCGCCCGGCGGTGCACGATTTTGAACTGGACGGCCGGGCCGCGCAACGTATTGTACTGGGCGACTGGTATGCGCAAGGCAGCGTATTGCGCTGCGACGCGCGCGGCCTGCATCTTACCACCCTGCCTTTGTCCGGCTGATGACGCTCGCGCCGGATTTCGAGCAAGCGCTCGCGCAGTTGCACACCCTGCGCGACTTCATCCGCTATGGGGCGAGCCGCTTCAACGAAGCCGGGCTGTATTTCGGCCACGGCGCCGACAACGCCCTGGATGAGGCCGCATATCTCACGCTGCACGCGCTGCACCTGCCGCCCAAAATCCCCGATGAATACCTGCGCGCGCGCCTGACGGAAAGCGAAAAACGCAGGATCTTGGAACTGCTTCAACGGCGCATCGCAGAGCGCCTGCCCGCGCCCTATCTCACGCACGAGGCATGGTTCGCGGGTATGAGTTTTTACGTGGACGAGCGCGTGCTGGTGCCGCGCTCGCCGATCGCCGAGCTGATCGAGCGCGGCTTCTCTCCGTGGATCGAGGAAGGCCGCGTCACCCGGATAGCGGACATCGGCACCGGCAGCGGTTGCATCGCCATCGCCTGCGCCCATGCCTTCCCCCAAGCCGAGGTGGACGCAGCAGATATTTCCGCTGAGGCCCTGGCGGTGGCGCAAATCAACATCGAGCGCCACGGATTGGAACAGCGGGTGCACGCCATACAATCCGACTTATTCAGCGCGCTTTCCGGCCGACGTTACGACATCATCGTCAGCAACCCGCCGTATGTGGACAAAGACGACATGGCCTGCCTGGAACAGGAATTCCGGCGCGAACCGCAAGCCGCGCTGTGCGGCGGAGAGGAAGGCCTGGATTTTGCGCTGCGCATTCTGCAACAGGCCGGCAACTATCTTGCCCCGCACGGTATCCTGGTTGTGGAAGTCGGCAACAGCGAGGCAGCGCTGGCGCGGCGCTTCCCCAGCGTACCTTTCGTATGGCTGGAATTCGAGCGCGGCGGCGGCGGAGTATTCCTGCTCACCGCAGAGCAGCTCACGCACCACCACATCCCGTGAAAGCGGGAACCCGTATAGCTCAGTGACTTACTGGATTCCCGCCTGCGCGGGGATGACAAAAAAGACAATAAATCAGCGGTTCCTTAACAGCTATAACAGCCGTGGATGGCGCTCGGCGCGGGCGGTACGCCTGCCGGGTCCTCCACCGTCAGCCGCGCGCGCAGTTGCTCGACGCCCTTTTTGCCGAATCCCGCTACCTTATCCAGTTCATCAACACTCTTGAATTTGCCGTGCTTCTGACGATATTCAATAATGGCTTGGGCCTTCTTCGGGCCTATCCCTTTCACGGACTCCAATTGCTGCCGACTGGCGCTATTGATGTTCACTAGGGCGTCTGCCTGCACCAGTCCGCTTAAGGCAAAACAGGCAAGCAATACGCGCAAGCGCTTCCTCATGACACTATCTCCTTGCATCAAGCTGTTCCGCTATTGACCCCTACCAGGCGGCAGCCTATGATAGGTGATTTTGCATTCCCCGGTAGCTCAGTCGGTAGAGCAAGTGACTGTTAATCACTGGGTCGGCGGTTCGAGCCCGTCCCGGGGAGCCAGATTGATTATAGAGGCAGCCACAAGAATAAGCAGCAGACAGTCCTGGACGTGAGTCCGTTGACTCGCGCCCCCCTCTCCAGCCGTCCGTGCCAGCGCGTGCGGCCAAACCACACGGGTAGCCAGCTATGCGCCAACTGCAGAAATGCCTCACCCAAGCTCAGCGCACGCTGTGCAAAGCACTGATGCTGTCACTGTGCTGGCTGGCGCTCGGCGCGCCTACTCCCTCCCGCGCGGAGTTCATCTTGTTTCCGGAACTCACTGTAACCAATCGCCATGGTCTCGCAAACGGAAGCAAGAAGGAAAAGGATGATACCAGCCCCGCGCTGGACTTGTTCTACACCGCTCAGGGCGAAAAGTGGCGCCTACTGGGCGAGTTCTTCCTGGGGGAGGGTGAAGCCGAGGTAGAGCGGTTGCAACTCGGCTGGTTCACCGGCGCCGGCGATATTTTCTGGCTCGGCAAGCACCATGCGCCGCTGGGGATTTGGAACACGCAGTACCACCACGGCCGTTATCTGCAAACAAGCATCAGCCGCCCCGGCATCACGGAATACGAAGATGACGGCGGCTTACTGCCCGTCCATACCACGGGGCTGTTTTGGGAGGGCAAACATGCCCTGGAGCAGGGCGGCGGGCTGGCCTACAAGCTGAGCGCGGGCGCCGGGCCGTCCTTGAAAGCGGATGAGCTGGAACCCGCCCCGCTTGATGGTTTAAACGAGGGCAGGCTGGTCGCCAGCGCGCATCTGAGCTATCACCCCGAGTCCCACGACCAAGAGTTGGGCCTGTTTCTGCAACAGGCTTACGTGCCTGGGACGGTCAGCAGCGTGGACGAGGTGCGTCTCACCACGCTTGGCGCCCACGCCCAGTGGCAGTATGATGCGTTGCGCCTGTTTGGTGAACTGTATTGGGTGCATGACCGCGTGCAAGGCGCGGGCGGCACGCAGCGCGGAACGTTTACCAGCGGCTACGTGCAGGTGGAATACGGTCTGCACGCCGACTGGACGGTCTACGGCCGTCTGGAAAATACGTTCGGCGAAAACCATGACCCCTATGTCGGGCGCTTCCCGCACTTTGTCAAAAAACGCAGCCTCGCGGGGTTGCGCTATGAGTTGGGCAACCGGCAGGCGCTCAAGATCGAGTTCGCCGGCGTGGAAACGCATGACGACCGGTTCAGCGAAATCGCCGTTCAATGGAGCGCCGCCTTTCCATGAGAGCGGGTATTGCAATTGTCTGCTCCCTGGCGCTGTTGCTGGGTACGACCGAGCCCGGCGCCGTTCCGGGCGCGGAGCGCACGCTGGTCATGGTGACGGTGACCGGCGCGCAGAGCAAAACCGCATCGCTCACCCAGCACGAGGTGCGCAGGCTGTTCCTGGGAGAGACGCTGATCAAGGACGGCGAACGTTTGGTCCCATTGCTCAACACCGGCGACCCTTTGCTGTACGAGGCGTTTCTGCAGAAGATAATCCATCTGTCCGCGCGTCACTATGAGCGGCAGGTGCTGGCGCGTGTGTTCCGCATAGGCGGCCAGCGCCCGGCGGTTTACACCGACAGCGCCAAGCTGCTTGAAGCCCTGCGCGGCGAGCCGGGAAGGGTAAGCTATATGTGGGAGGATATGGTGAAGTCCAGTCCTGGTGTAAAAACCATCGGTACGTTATGGCAAAGCCAGGTGGAATAGCCCGTTTCATCAACAGTCTGACGGGCCGGCTCACGCTCGGTCTGCTCGCCATACACGCCCTGATGCTCCCCATGTTGCCGGCCGGCGTCGTGCTTCTCGTCAAGGAAGGCTACCAGAACCAGTTCGTCAACCAGGTGCGCCTGGATTCGCACCTGTTCGCCTCCCTGCTGGCGCAGGACCAGAATGAGCAGCGCCTGCGGCAATTACTGCACGACGCGGTGCTGGGCGGCCATGTGATCTACGCCGAAATCATCACTGAAACGGGCGCCGTCATTCAACCCGAGGCAAGCCGCCTGGCGCAAATACAGTTCCGGGAAGACTTTTTCTTCAGCGAACACGATGACGGCGTGTATTACCTCGCCATCCCGCTTTATGACGAGCGCGGCAAAGCGCGCGCCACGCTGCGCCTGGGCTATGACGAAACCCCCACACTGGAACTGATTCAGCGCACTTACACACGCAGTCTCTACTTCACGCTTGCCTATTTCGTTCTTTCCCTGTCATTAACCCTGATGCTTGCGCCATTGCTCACCAAGTCGCTGCGCCGGCTGCGCGACGCCGCGCAGCGTATCGCGGATGGAAATTTGCGCGAGCAGCTCCAGGTAACCACTTCGCTGACCGAAGTGAACAGTCTGGCAGACGACCTGGAGATGATGCGCCGTGAACTCATCAACAAGAGCGAGACGCTGGAATATCAGGCCCTGCACGACCCGCTCACCGGCCTGCCCAACCGCACGCTGTTCGATGACCGCCTGGAACAGGCGTTGATGGAGGCACGCCGCAGCGGGGAGAGTCTGGCCGTGTGCCTGATGGATTTAAACCGCTTCAAAGAGATCAATGACACGCTGGGCCACGCCGCCGGCGACCAGTTGCTGCAGCAGGTAGCGCTGCGCGTCCGCGGCGCGCTGCGTGAGTCGGACACCGTGGCGCGTCTGGGGGGCGATGAGTTCGCCATCGTGTTGCAGCACGTGGACAACGTGCAGCACACAACGCATGCCGCGCAAAAAATATTAAGTCAGATGGAACAACCCATGGAACTGGACGGCCACACCCTGGATATCACGGCCAGTATCGGCATCGCCCTGTTTCCCGATCACGGCGACGACACCGAGACCCTGTTGCGCCGCGCCGACCTCGCCATGTACGAGGCCAAGCGCGCCGAATGCGGCTATGCCCTGAGTCAGCCGCAGCTGGATCAGGCACGCGACGAAAAATTCATCCTTGGCCGGGAACTGCGCCAGGCGATCAACAATAAGCAATTGGAGTTGCACTACCAGCCGAAAATTGATCTCAAGACCAGAAAGATACAAGGCGTGGAAGCGTTGATGCGCTGGCGTCATCCTGAGCTCGGCCTGCTGCCCGCCGCGCAATTTATACCCTTGGCGGAAACGACCGGCCTGATTCATCCGCTCCTGCTCTGGGTGCTGGATGAGGCGTTCAGCCAGTATCACATCTGGAGTAAGGCGGGCGTGAAGCTGCCCATCTCGATCAACCTCTCGTCGCGCAACCTGCACAACCCGCATCTGCCGGACCAGATTGCCGCGCGCCTCGCGGCCTGGGAGGTACCGGCCGAGTACCTGCGTCTGGAAATCAACGAGAGCACTCTCAACCTGGACCCGTCGCGCAACCTGGAAATCCTGGAGCGTCTCGCCGCCCTCGGCGTGCGCCTGACCATGGATAACTACGGCGCCGCGCCCGCCTCGCTGGCCTATCTCAAGAAGCTCCCCATTCAGGAAATCAAGATTGACCGGGCCATCCTGCTCGATCCCGAGCTGGCGGAAAACGGCGTACTGCTGCGCATGGCCATCGAAATCGCTCACCTGTTGGGCCATCAGGTCAGCGCGCAGGGCGTGGAAAACAAGGAGCTGCTGGAACGCCTGAGCGCCCTGGGCTGCGACAATGCGCAGGGCTATTCCCTGAGCCACCCCATGACGGCCACGCAATTGCTGCAATGGCTGAAACAGGCCCGCCATCCGGCGACAAACACGGATCACGCCGGTGGCGCGTAAACCGGAACTCAGCGACGCCGACGTTGCGCTGTTCCGCAACGCGGTAAAGCGCGTCACCCTGCTGCGTCAAGACAAAGCCACTATGGCGCGAAAACGCGCCAAGCCCGTGCCACGGCAGGGGCTTCTGGACGACCAGCAGGTTCTGGACGACATGCTGTCAGGTGATTACGACCCTGCTGAGATCGAAACCGGTGAGGAACTGCTGTACAGCCGCACCGGGCTGCAACACGGCGTGCTGCGCAAGCTGCGGCGCGGACAAATCCGCATCGAGAGAGAACTTGATTTACATGGCATGACGGTCGCCGAGGCGCGTCCCGCCCTGGCCCGGTTTCTCGCCGTGTGTCAGAACGGCGGGGTACGCTGCGTGCGCATCGTGCACGGCAAGGGCCACCGCTCACCGCATAAACGCCCGGTGCTCAAGGGCAAGCTCGATGCCTGGCTCAGGGCACGCGACGAAGTGCTCGCCTACTGCTCCGCGCCGCGCCACGACGGCGGTACGGGCGCGGTGTACGTATTACTCAAGCGCCACGCGGCCTGAAATCCTGCGCCGCTGGCAGGATGCTGGAAAAGTCCGTCCAGGACTTTTCCAGCCACACAAAGCAAAAATGTGATTTTTGCTTTGCTTCATTTTCCGGACACTTGTGTGTTTGGAAAATGGCGGCACCTCCTTGTGCCGCATCGCGCATTCACTCATCCTTGACCGCTGCGCCCGGATACAACTCCTCCAGCATCACCACCACGTGCGCCTCGATACCCTCGCCGCGCCCGATGTAGCCCATACCCTCCGTGGTCGCCGCCTTGATGTTGATACGCAACGGGTGCATGTCCAAATCGTCCGCCAGCAGGTTGCGCATGGCCTCGACGTAAGGCGCGAGCCTGGGCGCCTGGGCCACGAGGGTGGAGTCAATGTTGGAGATGCCGAGATTGTGCTCCTGGAGCATGAGTGCTACCCGGCGCAGCAATACGCGGCTGTCCGCGTCCTTGTATTGCGCGTCGCTGTCGGGGAAGTGCCTGCCGATATCGCCCAGACCCGCCGCGCCGAGCAGCGCGTTGCACAGGGCGTGAATCAACACGTCGCCGTCGGAGTGTGCGGCGAGTCCGCGCTCGTAAGGAATGGTCACGCCGCCCAAGACCAGGCGCCTGCCCGCCGCCAGGCGATGCGCGTCGTAACCGTGGCCGATTCTCATGCGCAAGCTCCCTGCTGTTTGAGATAAAATTCCGCCAGCGCGAGATCCCCCCGACGGGTGATCTTGATATTATCCGCATGGCCCTCCACCAACAGCGGCCGTTCGCCCAGCGCCTCGACGGCGGCGGCGTCGTCGGTGACCGGGATGGTATTTTTTATCACGTATTCCAACGCTTCGGTCAGCCGCCCCAAGCGGAACATCTGCGGCGTCTGCGCCAGCCACAACGTCTCGCGCGGCTGCGTCGCCGTCACGATCCCCGCGGCATCGGCGCATTTCACGGTGTCGGAGACGCGCGCCGCGAGCAGCGCTCCTGCCGTATGCCGCTCTGCCGCAGCGATCAGTTTGTCTATATCGGCCTTGCGCACACAAGGGCGCGCGGCGTCATGCACCAGCACCCAGTCATCGGCGGCGGCCGATTGCGCGAGCTTATGCAGGGCGTTAAGCACCGAATGACAACGCTCCGCGCCGCCCGGCGCGGTAATAACAGGCTTGCCGTAATGACGCAGCGCCTCGGCCAGCGCCGGAAAGTGCACGTCCTGCGGCGCCAGCGCCACCACTACTCCCGCGATGGCGGGATGCGTAAGCAGGCGCTCCATGCCGTGTTGCAGCACCGGCTTGCCGCACAACGGCTGATACTGCTTGGGCAGGGTCACGCCCATGCGCGCGCCCCTGCCGGCCGCCGGTATCACCGCCCAATATCGAGTAACCCGCAAAGGTAGTCCTGTTGAACGCGGTGTCTGACAACGGATACGGCTTACTCGCCAACCAGTTGATAGAACGTCTCGTCCTTGCCTATCATGCCGAGCTCGTTGCGCGCGCGCTCCTCGATGGCCGCCGTGCCCTGCTTGAGATCGCGCACCTCGGCCTCGAGCGCCAGGTTGCGCTCGCGCAGCGCGCGGTTTTCTTCCTGTTGCGCGCGCACGGCCTGCGTCAGGCGCCAGATCCCGGCAAGACCGCCATGCCCCGCCCACAGGCTGTACTGCAGGCCCAGCAACAATATCAGCAGCAGGGCGCTGAGAGTTTTCATGCGCCGTCAGCGCGCCCCGCCCGATCTTGCAGAAGCCTGCTGCTCCAAGGCAGGCAGGTTGTAAAACGCCGCCGCTCCGGCGTAGCGCGCCTCCGCGCCCAGCTCCTCCTCGATGCGCAGCAAGCGGTTATATTTCGCCACCCGCTCCGAACGCGACAGCGAACCGGCCTTGATCTGGCCCGCGTCGCTCGCCACCGCGAGATCGGCGATGGTGGTGTCCTCGGTCTCGCCGGAGCGATGCGAAATCACCGCCGTGTAACCGGACTGCCGGGCGAGACGGATGGCGGCCAGGGTTTCGCTCAGCGTGCCGATCTGGTTGACCTTGATGAGGATGGAGTTGGCGACGTGGCGCGTGATCCCCTGTTGCAATAGCTTGCTGTGGGTGACGAACAGATCGTCGCCCACCAGTTGCACGCGCTGGCCCAGCTTGCGCGTGAGCAGGCTCCAGCCTTCCCAGTCATCCTCCGCCATGCCGTCCTCGATGGAAAGTATCGGATACTTGTCCACCCAGGCGCACAGATAATCGCAAAGCTCGGCGCTGCTCAGAGATTTCCTTTCCGACTCAAGCACGTATTTGCCGTCCTTGTAAAATTCGGAGCTGGCGGCGTCTATGCCGAGGAAGATGTCGCGTCCAGGCGTGTAGCCGGCCTGCTCGATGGCGCGCAAAATGGTTTGAATCGCGGCCTCGTGCGAGGGCAGATCGGGTGCAAAGCCGCCTTCATCGCCCACCGCCGTGCTCATGCCCTGGGCACGCAGCACTTTCTTCAAGGCGTGAAACACCTCCGTGCCGTAGCGCAGCGCCTCGGCGAAGCTCGGCGCGCCCACCGGCAGTATCATGAACTCCTGCAAATCCAGCGTGTTGTCCGCGTGGGCGCCGCCGTTGATCACGTTCATCAGCGGCACCGGCATTTGAAACAGCTGGCTGCCGTGCCCGGCGCGTTGGGCGAGATAACGATACAATGGCCGCCCCTCGTTCGCGGCGGCGGCGTGCGCCGCGGCGAGCGATACCGCGAGCAGTGCGTTCGCGCCGAGCTTGGCCTTGTTGGGCGTGCCGTCGAGCTCGATCATGCGCTCGTCTATCTCTTCCTGTGCACCCGCGTCGAGATTGAGCAGCGCCCGGCGCAGCACATCGTTCACGTTGGCCACCGCCTTGCGCACGCCCAGCCCCGCGTAGCGTTTCGCGTCCTGGTCGCGCAACTCCAGCGCTTCCAGCTTGCCGGTCGAGGCGCCGGACGGCGCCGAGGCACGGCCGCGCGCGCCGGACGCCAGAATCACATCGGCCTCCACCGTCGGATTGCCGCGCGAATCCAGTATCTCGCGCGCCCGAATATCAATAATCTTTGACACTTTAGATGTTCCTCAAAATAGTAGCGAGTGGCGAGAAAAAACGGGTAGAGTGTATTCCCCTAGCCCCTAGCCACTATTTTTGTTCAATAAACCCGCGTTGTTTTACCACCTTATCAATTAACATCAGTGTTTCCAGCAATTCCTCCATCATTCCCAACGGCCAGGCGTTGGGGCCGTCGCTCAGAGCCTGCTCCGGCGCGGGATGGGTTTCCACGAACAACCCGGCCACACCCGCGGCGACCGCGGCGCGCGCCAGCACCGGCACGAATTCGCGCTGGCCGCCGGAGACGCTGCCCTGTCCACCGGGCAACTGCACCGAATGGGTGGCGTCGAACACCACCGGGCAGCCGGTGTCGCGCATCACCGCCAGCGCACGCATGTCGGACACCAGGTTATTGTAGCCGAATGACACGCCGCGCTCGCACACCAGAATCCGCTCATTGCCGGTCTCGCGCGCCTTGGCGGCCACGTTTTTCATGTCCCACGGGGCGAGAAACTGCCCCTTCTTGATATTCACCGGTTTGCCCTGGCGCGCCACGTTCTGTATGAAATTGGTCTGGCGGCACAAAAATGCCGGTGTCTGCAATACGTCCACCACGCTCGCCACTTCTTCCAGCGGCGTGTCCTCGTGCACGTCGGTGAGCACCGGCACGCCGATCTCGCGCCGCACCTTTTGCAGTATCTTGAGTCCCTGTTCCAGGCCGGGGCCGCGAAAGCTCTTGCTTGAGGTGCGGTTGGCCTTGTCGAACGAGGATTTGTAAATGAACGGAATATTCAGGCGCGAGGTGATTTGTTTGAGTTGACCGGCGGAATCGAGCGCGAGCTGCTCGCTTTCGATCACGCACGGGCCCGCGATCAGGAACAGGGGCTGATGCAGCCCCGCTTCAAATCCGCACAGCTTCATTGCGCCGCCGCCTGCCGCTGCGGTTGCGCGGCGCGCAATTCGCGCGCCGCCTGGATGAAACCGCTGAACAGCGGATGTCCGTCACGCGGCGTGGAGGTGAATTCGGGATGGAACTGGCAGGCCACAAACCAGGGGTGATTGGCGAGCTCGATCATCTCCGCCAGCTTGCCGTCCATGGAGTATCCGGAGATCACCAGCCCCTTGTCCTGCAACAGTTCCGCATAGTGGTTGTTGAATTCGTAGCGATGACGGTGGCGCTCCACGATCACGTCCTTGCCGTAGAGATGGTGCGCCAGTGTGCCCGTCTTTAACCGGCATGACTGGCCGCCCAGACGCATGGTGCCGCCGAGATCGGCGCCGGGCGCGCGCTTTTCAATATCACCGGCGCGCGTCTCCCACTCGGTGATGAGCGCGATCACCGGATGCGGCGTGGCCGGATTGAACTCGGTGCTGTGCGCGCCGGCGAGGCCCGCGCGGTGGCGCGCGAACTCGATCACCGCGACCTGCATGCCGAGGCAAATGCCGAGATAGGGTATGCCGCGCTCGCGCGCGTATTCGACCGCCTTGATTTTGCCCTCGATGCCGCGCACGCCGAAGCCGCCCGGCACCAGAATCGCATCCATGCCCTCCAGTTGCTTGACGCCGTGCTTTTCAATGTCTTCCGAATCCAGGTAAACGATCTTGACCTGGGTGCGGGTGCGTACCCCGGCGTGGGTAAGCGCCTCGGACAGCGACTTATAGGATTCGGTGAGATTGACATATTTCCCCACCATGGCGACTGTGACCGTGGCCGTGGGATGTTCGATGGCGTACACCACCTGCTCCCAGGCGGAAAGGTCGGCCTGCGGCACGTCCAGACGCAATTTCTCCACCACGATGTCATCCAGCTCCTGCTCATGAAACAGCAGGGGGATTTTATAAATATTGTCCACGTCTACCGCGGAGATCACCGCCCGTTCCTGCACGTTGGTGAACAGCGCGATCTTGCGCCGCTCGGCGTCGGGCAGCGCGCGCGCGGTGCGGCACAGCAGCACGTCCGGCTGGATGCCGATGCTGCGCAGTTCCTTCACCGAGTGCTGGGTAGGCTTGGTCTTGATCTCGCCCGCGGTGGCGATGTACGGCACCAGGGTAAGATGCACGAATACGCTGTTCTGCGGCCCCAGTTCCACGCCCATCTGGCGGATCGCCTCCAGAAACGGCAGCGACTCGATGTCGCCCACCGTGCCGCCGATCTCCACCATGGCGACGTCCGCCTGGTTCGCGCCCTCGCGGATGCAACGCTTGATCTCGTCGGTGATGTGCGGGATCACCTGCACCGTGGAGCCGAGGTAATCGCCGCGCCGCTCCTTGCGGATCACGTTTTCGTAAATGCGCCCGGTGGTGAAGTTGTTGCGCTTGCTCATGGTGGTGCGCACGAAGCGCTCGTAGTGGCCGAGGTCCAGATCGGTTTCCGCTCCGTCCTCGGTGACGAACACCTCGCCGTGCTGAAATGGACTCATGGTGCCGGGGTCCACGTTGATGTACGGATCGAGCTTGATGAGGGTGACCTTGAGGCCGCGCGCCTCGAGGATGGCGCCGAGCGAGGCGGAGGCGATGCCCTTGCCCAGCGAGGACACTACGCCACCCGTGACGAAGATAAATTTGGTCATGCCGCCTCGAAATTCTCGGCGCTCTGGCGGAACACCGGATGGGGTTATAGATTACCAGAAAGCGCAGTTCACGACAATGAAATCCGCAGTCCAGGCTCGCCTGTTTCAGCCTGAAACGGCGCACATAGCCAAAGGCCGGCCACGGCGGCGAGCTGACCGTCAATATAAACGAGCGGGACGCGCGCGCGTTGCCAAGGCGGCACATCGGCCTCCTGTAAGAGTTTTTTCAGTTCATGCGTTTCGCGCCGGCCTGCGGGCTTGCAGCGCTCGCCGCCCCGGCGGAAGCGCACCGTCACCAAGGCGTCGCGGCATGACGCTTGCTTCAATCCTCCGCCCGCATCGGGGGCGCAACTGAGCGTGCCGAGGCCAGATGGCAGAATGAGCGGCTGTTTCATATCCCAGGCGATGATTTGACTCGCGTCGTGCGCCGGGAGCGGCGGCATGGCGTATAGCTCGTCCCGGTAGCGGCGCACCTCGGCCCCGCGCCAGTGTACGCACGGCACAGCGTCAGGCCGTGCGCTCAGCACGTCGCGCACAATACGCTGCACATGGCGCGAATCCGGCAGAGGCAGGCCGAGTCCTTTAATCCAGTAGCGTAATATGTTGCGCTGGCGCGCGCCGGATAATGCGTTGAGCCGGGTGACGGAAAGCGTATTTTTATGCGCGCCCAGCACCTGGCGCAGGTCCAGTCCGGCCAGGGCGTCCATCAACTCTGCGGCCTCGGCCTGAAGCCGCGCGCCGCGCGCCAGGGTAACGGCGGCGGCGGGCCAGCGTGCGTTGATCTCTGGCATGATGTCATGGCGCAGCGTGTTGCGTGCAAAGTCGCGGTTGATATTGCCGGGGTCTTCAATCCAGTGCAGCGTGTGCTCCCCGGCGTAGCGGCGCAGCGCGGCGCGGCTGAACTCAAGCAGGGGGCGAACATGCCGTCCCTGGGAAAATCCGGCGCAGGGCGGCATTGCCGCCAGGCCGTGGGGGCCTGCGCCGCGCAGCAGTTGCAGCAGCAGGGTTTCCGCCTGATCGTCCTGATGATGCGCGGTCAATAAATAATCCCCCGGCTCCATCAAGTCCGCCAGCGCCTGATAGCGCGCGCGGCGCGCGGCGGCTTCCGGGCTGACGCCGGGGCCGGCCTTGGCGTGGACACGCACAGTTTGGCAGGGAATACCCAAATCGGCGCATACCGTCCGGCAGTGTCCGGCCCAGTGTGCGGAATCGGGATGCAGCGCGTGATCCACATGCGCCGCATGCACTGTAACGCCGCATTCCGGGCGCAACTGCGCCATGGCATGCAGCAGTACGTGAGAATCAAGCCCACCGCTGTAGGCAACCCAGTAGCGGCGCGGGGCGGGATAGCGGCGCAGCACGTCATGTAACGCCGCCGCGCTGAAAAACACTTTATACATAACGACAGAAATCGTCGCGAGCGGCTTTCAGGCGGGAGCGGCGGAGCACAGGAACCGGAGTGTACGTAAGAGTCTGTCGCTACGCGACCCCGCATTCCGAGCACCGCACGCACCCGCATCAAAGCCGCGCAGCAGATTTATGTCATTATGTATATTCGTTGTAGCTCCCATAGCGCATGAGCCGCTGATAACGGCTCTCCAGCAGTTGCTCAATGGGGATTTGCTCCAGCGCCTCAAGATTGTCCAGCAGCGCGCGTTTCACCCGCTGCACCGTATCCGCCACGTCACGGTGCGCACCGCCCATCGGCTCCTCGATGATCTGGTCTATCAGGTTCAGCTTTTTCAACGCCGCAGACGTGATGCCCATCGCCTCCGCCGCCTTGGACGCGTGTTCGGCGCTCTTCCACAGGATCGAGGCGCAGCCTTCCGGCGAGATCACCGAGTAGATGCTGTACTCCAGCATCAGGATACGGTCGCCCACGCCGATGGCGAGCGCGCCGCCGGAGCCCCCCTCGCCGATTACGGTGCACACCACCGGCGTGTTGAGCCGCGCCATGGCGAACAGATTGGCCGCGATGGCCTCGCTCTGCCCGCGCTCCTCGGCGCCGACGCCGGGATAGGCGCCCGGCGTGTCTATGAAGGTGAGCAGCGGCAGCTTGTAGCGTTCCGCCATGCGCATCAGGCGCAGCGCCTTGCGGTAGCCCTCCGGGCGCGGCATGCCGAAGTTGCGGTACACGTTTTCCCTGGTGTCATCGCCCTTTTGCGTGCCGATCACCATCACGGGCCTGCCCTCCAGCCGCGCCACGCCGCCCACCACCGCCGTGTCGTCTCCGAAACAGCGGTCGCCGTGCAGCTCTTCAAAGTCGGTAAACAAGCCCGCGAGGTATTTATGCAGATGGGGGCGCTGCGGGTGACGCGCCAGTTGCGAGATTTGCCAGGCGCTGAGCGCGGAAAAAATATTTTTGGTCAGCGCCTTGCACTTTTCCTCCAGGCGCAGGATTTCCTCGGCGATATTCGCGCTGCCGCCATCCTGCACCGAGCGCAGGCTCTCGATCTTGCCTTCAAGCTCGGCGATGGGTTGTTCAAAGTCGAGAAAACGCAGGTCCATTCAGAGATTCCTTTAATAGATAACGCGCACCCGCTGCTCGCCCACCAGCGCGGCCAGGCGCTGCAGCAGGTCGTCGTCCGGCCGCACGCGCCAGTCTGCGCCGAGCGGCAGTTCGGCGTTTACCTGCCGTCCATTATACGTATTCTGGTAACGAATGCGTACCGGGCAGGCGCCGTTGCGGAACGGGGCGAGGACTTTGGCAATACCGGAAATCTGGCCGTTTCCGGCCGCCTGTCCCTCGATCTCAATCAACAAACCCTTGGCGTACACGGCGCGCGCCTGATGGATGTCGCACAGACGCTCCGCCGTGATGCGCGAACCGCCACTGTAGTCATCGCTCGCCACTTCGCCTTCCACTACCAGCAGCTTGTCCTTGCCGAGCAGGTCGCGGTAGCGCTGGTAAATCTCGGCGAACAGCGCCACTTCCACGCGCGCGCTCTGATCGTCCAGCGTCAGCACCGCCATGCGCTCGCCACGCCGGGTATAAAGCGTGCGCAGTTCCGCCACCAGCCCCGCCACTGTGACCGGCTTGCCGTGAAAGCCGCCCAACTCCGCCAGACGGCAGGTGGTGAACTGCGCCAGTTCACCGGCGTAACGCGTCAGCGGGTGGCCGCTGAGATATAGTCCCAGGGTTTCCTTTTCATGGGCCAGGCGCTGGTCTTCGCTCCACTCCGGCGCAGCGGCGTAGCGGCGCGCGGGTCCCGCCTGTTGCGCCGCCTCGCCAAACAAATCGTCCTGACCCGCGCTATGATTGCGCTGCCGCTGTTCGGCGGCGCTTATCGCCTCCGGCAGCGTGGCCATCAGCGTGGCGCGCCCCGGCCCCAATTTGTCCAGCGCCCCGGCCCGGATCAGTGCCTCCAGCGCGCGCCGGTTGACCTTGCGCAGCTCGACGCGGGCGCACAAATCGAATAAATCCTCGAACGGACGCTCGCGCCGCGCCGCCGCGATGCTCTCCGCCGCGGCCTGACCCACGCCCTTCACCGCGCCCAGGCCGTACACCAGCGTCTGATCGTCGTCCAGAGTGAATTTATACTCGCAGCGGTTCACGTCCGGCGGCAGCAAGGTGAGCTTGAGCGCCCGGCACTCGTCTATCATGTTCACCACCTTGTCGGTATTGTCCATGTCCGAGGACAGCACCGCGGCCATGAACGCCGCCGGATAATGCGCCTTGAGCCAGGCGGTTTGATAAGCGATCAGCGCATAGGCCACCGAGTGCGACTTGTTGAAACCGTAGTCGGCGAATTTTTCCATCAGATCGAAGATGTGCGCCGCCACGCGCGGATCCACCCCGCGCGCCTTGGCGCCCTGCTGGAAGATGTCGCGCTGCTTAGCCATCTCCTCCGGTTTCTTTTTACCCATGGCCCGGCGCAGCAGGTCGGCCGCGCCCAGCGTATAGCCGGCCAGCACCTGGGCGATCTGCATCACCTGTTCCTGGTAAAGAATCACGCCGTAGGTCGGCTGCAAAATGGGAATCAGCTCCGGGTGCGGATATTCCACCTTCTTTTTGCCGTGCTTGCGCGCGATAAAGTCGTCCACCATGCCGGACTGCAACGGGCCGGGGCGGAACAGCGCGACCAGCGCCACCACTTCTTCGAAGCGGTCCGGTTGCAGGCGCTTGATCAAATCCTGCATGCCGCGCGACTCCAGCTGGAATACCGCCGTGGTGGCGCAACGCTTAAGCAGGTCATAGGTCGGCCTGTCGTCCAACGGCAGGTGAACGATGTCCACGCTCACGCCGCGCTCATGCAGGGTCTTCACCGCCCAGTCTATGATGGTGAGGGTGCGCAGGCCGAGGAAATCAAACTTGACCAGGCCCAGGGTTTCCACGTCGTCCTTGTCCAGTTGCGTGACGCGCCCCTCCGCGCCCGGCTCGCAAAACAGCGGCATGAAATCGGTGAGATCACTCGGCGCGATCACCACACCGCCCGCATGCTTGCCGGCGTTGCGCGTAATGCCTTCCAGCCGCCGCGCCAGATCAATCAGCGCGCGTACCTCGTCTTCCTTCTGATAACGCTCGCGCAGCAGCGCCTCGTCCTTCAAGGCCTGCTCCAGGGTGATGCCGAGATCAAACGGAATCAGTTTGGCGATCGCGTCCACAAAGCCGTAGGGCATGCCCAGCACGCGGCCCACGTCGCGCACCACCGCCTTGGCCGCCATGGTGCCGTAGGTGATAATCTGCGCCACGCGCTCGCGCCCATAGCGTTGCGTGACATAGGCGATCACCTCGTCGCGCCGCTCCATGCAGAAATCAATATCAAAGTCCGGCAGCGACACGCGCTCTGGATTGAGGAAGCGCTCAAATAAAAGACCGTGATGGATCGGGTCGAGATCGGTGATGCGCAGCGCATAGGCGACCAGCGACCCCGCGCCGGAGCCGCGCCCCGGCCCCACCGGGATACCCTGCTGCTTGGCCCACTGGATAAAGTCGGCCACGATCAAAAAGTACCCGGCGAAGCCCATGCGCAGAATCACTTCCAGCTCGATCTCCAGGCGCTGTTGATAAGCGCGTTGCTGGGCGGACTGCGCCGCGCCGGCGGGCAGCTCCGCCAGACGCTGCTGCAAACCGGCCTGGGTCTGGGCGCGCAGGTAATCCTGCACCGTCATCACACCGGGCGCTGGATAGTCGGGCAGGTGGTGCCGGCCAAAATCGAGCGTGAGATTGCAACGCCGGGCAATGTGTACCGTGTTCTCCAGCGCTTCAGGAATGTCGCTGAACAGTTCGGCCATCTCCGCGGCGCTTTTCAAATACTGCTGCTCGCTGTAATGGTGCGGACGGCGCGGGTCGCTGAGCGTGCGCCCCTCGTGGATGCAGACGCGCGCCTCGTGCGTCTCGAAGTCCTCGCGCCGGAGGAAACGCACGTCATTGGTCGCCACCACCGGCGTTGCGCCAGCCAGCGCCAGTTCCAGCGCGGCGTGCAGGTAATCTTCCTCACCCTCACGCGCGCTGCGCTGCAACTCCAGATAAAAGCGTCCCGGGAACAGCGCGCGCCATTCGTGCAGCAACGCCCCCGCCAGTTCGCGGTTGCCCGCCAGCAGGCTCTGGCCGATATCGCCTTCACGCCCGCCGGACAGGGCGATCAAGCCTTGCGTGGCGCCGTTCAGCCATTCCTTGTGCAACAGGGGAATGCCACGCTGCTGGCCCTCGACGTAGGCGCGCGTAATCAATCGCGTCAGATTGCGGTAGCCGGTGAGGTCCTGGCATAACAGCGTCAGGCGGCTGGCAGAACGCCCGTGCACCCACATATCCGCGCCGATGACGGGTTTCACGCCGGCCTGGTGCGCGGCGCGGTAAAACTTGACCAGCGCAAACAGGTTGCACTGGTCGGTGAGCGCCACCGCGGGCATGGAAAGCTCCCGCGCCGCTTCGATCAGCGGCTCGATGCGCACGATCCCGTCCACCAGCGAATATTCGCTGTGCACGCGCAAATGCACGAAACACTGCGTCATGTCCGGCCTGTCGTTCCCGGCATCCTGTTCCGGGCAGGACGACCCAATGCCGCGGGCGCAGGGACGTGCAGGAGCGACCCTCCCGCGACACTGGCACGTCCGTGTGCGGCGCCGGTCATACAATCACGCACCGGCGCAAACGAACACCTGTGCTCCGGGGTGACACCCAGGTTGCGCAGGGCGTGCAGGTGTTGCGCCGTGCCGTAGCCTTTATGTTCCGCAAAGCCATAACCGGGATAGCTTCTGTCCAACTCGGCCATCACCCGGTCGCGCGCCACCTTGGCCAGTATCGAAGCGGCGCTGATGCTGGCATAGCGCGCATCGCCCTTGATAACGGATACCACCGGAAAACTCAACGCCGGGCACTGGTTGCCGTCCACCAGCACATAGCGCGGCGCCACGCGCAATCCCGCCACCGCGCGCTGCATGGCGAGCAAGGTAGCGCGTAGAATATTCAACTGATCTATCTCCTGCACGCTGGCCGAACCCGTGGCCCAGGCCAGGGCGCGCGCGCGTATCTCCGCATCCAGCCTGGCGCGCGTGGCTGCATCCAGCGTCTTGGAGTCGGCCAGACCGGCGATGGGTTGTGCAGGATTGAGTATCACCGCGGCGGCGTACACCGGGCCGGCCAGCGGACCTCGCCCTGCCTCGTCCACGCCGGCCACCAGGCCGTGCGGCGCGGCGAAACCAAAATTGCCCTGCGCGGCGCCCGCCGCGAGCAACTGGGCGCGGCTCATGCTCCACCTCGCGCATGCAGCAATTCCAGCACCGCTTGCGCCGCCTGTTCGCTGGCGTTGCGGCGCAAGGTGCGATGTATCCGGGAAAATTCTTCACGCAGTGCAGCAACCTGTTCCGGGCCGTCAAGATAGCGCAACAAGGCCGCGCCGAGATTCTCCGCCGTCACCTGATGCTGACTGAACTCCGGCGCCAGCATGCGCCCGGCGAGCAGATTGGGCAGTGAAAAATACGGCGCCTTGAACAAGAAGTGCTTGAGCAGGAATGCAGTCAACGCAGCCACTCGGTACGCCACCACCATGGGCCGTTTCATCAGCAGCGCCTCCAGCGCCGCGGTGCCGGAGGCCACCAATACCGCGTCCGCCGCGCGCAGGGCGTCCTGCGCCCGCCCATCCAGCAGCACCACGGGCAATTGCGGAGCGATGTCCAGTCTTGCCCGCTCAACTATCTCACGCGCCGCCTTGTTTGCCATGGGTGCCACGAATTGCACACCAGGCCGGCGCTGGCTGCACCACAGCGCGGTTTCCAGGAATGGCTGCGCCAGGCGTTTCAATTCTCCTTCCCGGCTGCCGGGCAGCAGTGCGATGACTTTCGCATCGGCGGCAAAACCGAATTCGCCGCGCAATCTGCGCCGTTCTTCCTCCTGTTCCTCCAGCGGGATACTGTCCGCCAATGGATGGCCCACGAAACTCACCGGCAGTCGCTTCCGGCATCCTGCCTCCCGCGACACTGGCACATCCGTGTGCGGCGCTGGAGAATCCCGATGGCGCGCATAAAACTCGGCCTCGAACGGAAACAGGGTCAGCATCAGGTCCACGGAGCGCGCGATCTTTTTAATGCGATATTGGCGCCAGGCCCACACCGACGGGCTGACGTAGTGCACCGTGGTTACACCAGCCTGACGCAGCGCGTGCTCCAGACCGAGATTGAAGTCCGGAGCGTCCACGCCGATAAACACATCGGGCGGATGGCGGATAAAATGGCGCACCGTCTCGGAGCGCAGCGCGCGCAACTCACGATAACGCCCCAGCACCTCGAACAACCCCATCACCGCGAGGCGTTCCGCCGGAGCGAGCGCCTTGCACCCCGCCTGTATCATGCGCGGCCCGGCGATGCCTTCGAACTGAACATCCGGCACGCGCTTCTGCAAGGCGCGGATCAACCCCGCGGCCAGTAAATCACCTGAAGCCTCGCCTGCGACTATGCCGATGCGCATGTAACAAAACAGGGAAAAGGGAAAAGGGAAAAGGGGAAGGAGAAAAACAAAAATGAACTTTCATCGCCTTTGTCCTTTGCCCTTTGCCCTTTGCCCTTCATCTGACTATCCCCCTCTGACTCTGCTCCAGAAAGCGCGCGAGCAGTTCCAGTTCCGGATGCTCAGCGGCCTTGGCCGCGATCTGTTCGCGTGCCTCGCTCAGCGTGAGACTGGATTTATAAATAAGCTTGTACGCCTCGCGCAGCGCGCGCAGCGCCTCGGCGCTGAAGCCGCGCCGCTTCAGGCCTTCGCTGTTAATGCCATGCGGCCGGGCGGGATGGCCGGAGACCATGACGTAGGGCGGCACGTCCATGGAGATCACGCTGCCCATGCCACAAAAACAGTGCGCGCCGATGGCGCAGAACTGGTGCACCAGGGTAAAGCCGCCGAGGATGGCGTAATCACCCACCGTGACGTGTCCCGCGAGCGAGGCGGCGTTGGCGAAGATGGTCTGATCGCCGATCACGCAGTCATGCGCGATATGCGCATAGGCCATGATCCAGTTGTCGTGGCCGATGCGGGTGACGCCTTTGTCCTGCGCTGTTCCGCGGTTGATGGTGCAGTATTCGCGGATCACGTTACGGTCGCCGATCTCAAGCCGGGTATTTTCGCCTGCGTATTTTTTGTCCTGCGGAGCATCGCCCAGCGAGGCGAACTGATAGATTTTATTGTCGCGCCCGATCCGCGTGGGGCCGTTAATGACCACGTGCGGCCCGATCCAGGTCCCCGCTCCGATCTCGACGCCGGAGCCGATGACGCTATAAGGCCCGACCATAACGCCGTCCCCGATTCTGGCGTCCGGGGCGATCACCGCGCGCGCGTCAATCAACTTCGTCTTTCCCGCGCGCGCACAGGATGACGGCGCTGGCCGCCAGCTTGCCGTCCACCTTGGCCGTACCGTTGAATTTCCACACGTCGCGCATGTTGCGCTCCAGCACCACCTCGATGATGAGTTGATCGCCCGGCTGCACCGGTTGCTTGAAGCGCGCATCGTCTATGCCGACCAGATAGTACAAGCCCGGGTTTGCAGATTGAGCCTGGCTGCCCGCATAGGCCAGCAATCCGGTGGCCTGCGCCATCGCCTCCACGATCAGCACGCCGGGCATCACCGGGCGCTGGGGAAAATGGCCGGGGAAAAACGGCTCATTGCAGGTCACGTTCTTGAGCGCGGTGAGCGACTGGGCCGGGGTATACGACAACACCCTGTCTATCAGCAGGAACGGGTAGCGGTGCGGCAGAAGCTTGAGCACCTGTTGGATATCCATGACGGTTGACATTTATTTTTCCTGTAAACGATTTTCCAGATTCTTCAGGCGCTCAGCGATGCCGTCCAGCTGGCGCAGGCGCACGACCTGTCTGTGCCACAGCGCGTTCTCCTGCGCTGGCATGCCGGAGGAATACACGCCCGGCCGGGTGATGGATTTGGTCACCATCGCCATGCCGGTAATAATCACATCGTCCGTTATTTCAATATGGCCGGCGATGCCCGCGCCGCCGCCGATCTGGCAGCGTTTACCGATGCGCGCGCTGCCGGCGACGCCCGTGCAGGCCGCAATCGCGGTATGCGCGCCGATGCGCACGTTGTGCGCGATCTGAATCTGATTGTCGAGCTTGACGCCATCCTCGATTACGGTGTCTTCCAGCGCGCCGCGGTCTATGGTGGTGTTGGCGCCGATTTCCACATCATCGCCGATACGCACGCCGCCAAGCTGAGGTATCTTGACCCATGCGCCCCGATCCGGCGCGAGACCGAAACCGTCGCTGCCGATCACCGCGCCGGGATGGATCAGCGTGCGCTTGCCGATGCGCGTGCCGTGACACAGCGTGACCTGCGCCAGCAGGCGGCTGCCCTCGCCGATCACACAGTCGCGGCCTATCACGCAAGCCGGTCCTATTACCGCGTCAGCGCCGATTTCCACACCCTGCTCCACCACGCACTGCGCGCCCACCGAGGCGCTGGCGTGGATGCGGCATCCGGCGCCGACAGCGGCGCTGGGATGGATACCGGGCGCGGGCATGGCTTCGGGATGAAGCAACGCCGCGGCGCGGGCGTAGGACAGAAGCGGATTTTCCACCACCAGCGCGGATACCCGGCAGTGCGCGCGGTGCGCAGCGTCCAGAATCACCGCAGAGGCGCGGGTAGTGGCAAGGTGCTTGAGATAACGTGTATGGGCGAGAAAACTCACATCGCCCGGCCCGGCCTGCTGCAATCCCGCAACGGCGCGAATCAGGCAGGAGGGATCGCCTTGTAACTCCGCGCCGATATGGCGCGCCAGCTCTCCCAGGGTGTGCGCCACCGCGCTACGCCCATATCAGAGTTTGGGATTGGCCGCGCCGCTGCTTGCGGCGCCGGTTGAGCCGCCGGTCGAAGCGCCGGCGGAACTCTTGAGGCGCTCCAGCACCTTGTCGGTGATGTCAACGCGCTCTGCCGCGAACACCACGCCGCCGCTCAACACCAGATCAAAGCCATCCTGTTTGGCCAGCGCCACGATGGCGTCAAACACGGTTTTCCGCACCTTGCTCAACTCTTCGTTGCGGCGCAGATTAAAGTCGTCGTCAAATTCATCCTGTGCGCGTTTTACATCGCGTTTGCGCGAGATAATGTCACGCTCCGCCTTCATACGCTCCGCCTCGCTCATTACCGCCGCATCCTTGGCAAGTTTCTCCTCCAGCGTCCTGATTTCCTTCCGGGTTTCGATGAGCTTCTTGTCGCGCGCCGTGAACTCCTTCTTCAGGCGCTCGTCCGCCGCCTTGGCTTGCGGCGACTCTTCCAGTATCTTGTCGGTGTTTACAAAGCCCACCTTCAATTCGGCGCCCGCCGCCACCGAACAAAATCCAATCAGCAGAATCAATAGCAATCGTTTCAAGTTTCGACTCCTAAAAATAAATTAGGGAACTCCTGATTAAACCAGAAGTTCCTGCGGCACAGGGAGGTGCCGCCATTTTTCAAACACGAAGTGTTTGAAAAATGAAGAAAAGCAAAAACCGCGTTTTTGCTTTTCGTGCTCTGAGAAGTCCAGGATGGGCTTATTCAGAGCTTCCTCAAAAAGGCGCGCCAAAGGTAAATTGGAATATCTGCGTCTCGTCCGTTCCCTTGTCATTGAGCGGCACGGCGATGCTCACGGTGAGCGCGCCGAGCGGGGACAACCATTGGCCGCTAACGCCGGTGGAATAACGGAACCCGCCGGAATCATAACCGGTTTGATTGCTGAATACACCCCCCGCGTCCAGAAACCCGCTCAGGCGCACGCTCTTGCTGTCCTTGACAAACGGCGTGGGGAAAATCAGTTCCGCGTTGCCCACCAGGCGCATATTGCCGCCCAGCGGCCGGCCGGTGGAGGCGCTGCGCGGACCCAGGCTGTTTTCCTTGAAGCCGCGCACCGAACGCGGGCCGCCGCTGTAGAAATTCTCAAAAAACGGAAGTTCCGTGGTGTCGCCGTAGCCGTCTCCATAACCCACGTCGCCGTTGAGCATGATACCCCAGCGCTTGCCCAGTGGACGCAACCACTGGTGGCGGTAACTCGCCTTATAATACTGCATATTGCCGCCGGGCGCGCCCAGTTCCGCCGAAAAATTCTGCAATACGCCTTGCGTGGCGAACACCGCGCGGTCACGCGTGTCATGCGCCCAGCCGGCGGACAGCTTGACTGCGTCAAAACCGGTATCGTTTGCGGCCAGGAAGTTGCGGAATTCGGCTGGTGTCTCCGTGCCGGTCTTGATATCTATGTTTTCGTAACCGAGGCCCAGTTGCACACTGTCAAACTCGGTAACCGGAATGCCGAAGTTGACAAAACCGCCCAGCGTGTCCGTGGTATATTGCGCGATGTTGGCCTCGTCCGCATCGGTCTTTCTGGAAAACAGGCTGAAGCCGCGGCTCACCCCATCCAGCGTGTAATAGGGATTGGTATAGCCGAAGCTGTAGGTGGTATTGACGTCACTGTTGTTGAAGGCGAAATTCACGCGCTTGCCGCTGCCGAGAAAGTTTTCCTGGCTCACGCTGGTGTTGAAAATAATGCCCTGCGACTGGGAGAAGCCCAGACCCGCCAGCAGGTTACCCGACGGTTTTTCCACCACGGTGAAGTTCGCGTCCACCTGGTCGGCCGTGCCGGGCACGGCGGGAGTCTCTACGTTGACCTCTTCAAAATAGCCGAGCTTTTCCAGGCGCGCGCGCGAGCGTTTGACCTTTTCCGTTGAGATCCAGCCGCCCTCCACCTGGCGCATCTCGCGCCGCAGCACTTCGTCGCGCGTCTTGGTGTTGCCCGCGAAGTTGATGCGCCGCACGTACACCCGCTTGCCCGGGTCCACGAAGAAGGTGAGCCCCACCTGCTTATCCGCCTGGATGATGTCCGGAATGATATTCACGTTGGCGAAGGCATAACCCTCCTCGCCCAGCCGCTCGGTGATCCTGGCGCTCGACTCCGTGGCCGCCTTGCGCGAAAACACACCGCCTTTTTCCACCTCAATCAGTTTAGCGATGTCTTCTTCCGGCACCACCAGTTCTCCCGCGAGCCTGGTTTCCTTGACGGTGAACACGTCGCCTTCCGTGACGTTGATGGTGATGTAGATATCCTGTTTGTCCGGCGTGATCGAGACCTGGGTGGAGTCAATGTTGAAATTGATGTACCCGCGATCCAGATAAAACGAACGCAGCGTTTCCAGATCGGCGGAGAGTTTTTGCTTGGAATACTGGTCGCTGTCGGTATAAAACGAGATCAGCGTGGGCGTGGTAAGCTGGAATTCATCCAGCAGGTCCTCGTCGGGGAATGCCTGGTTGCCGACGATGTTGATCTCCTTGATGCGCGCGGCGCGGCCTTCCGAAATATCTATGGTGACCGCCATGCGGTTACGCTCCAGGGGCATCGCGGTGGTGGTCACCTTCACCGCGTATTTGCCGCGGCTGAAGTACTGGCGCTTCAGTTCCTGCTCGATCTTGTCCAGCAGCGCGCGATCGAACACCTCGCCCTCCGCCAGCCCCTGTCCCTTCAACGCCTTGGTCAGCGTCTCGGTATCAATGTCCTTGTTGCCGAAGAACTTGATGCTGGCGATCGCCGGACGCTCGTCCACGATCACCACCAGCACCTCGCCGTCGCGCTCCAGACGCACATCCTTGAAAAATCCGGTCTTGAACAAGGCGCGGATCGCCTCCTGCGAGCGCGCCTCGTCCAGGGTGTCGCCCACCTTGAGCGGCAGATAGTTGAAGAGGGTGCCCGCCGCAATGCGCTGCAGGCCCTCCACGCGGATATCCTTGACCACGAACGGCTCCAGCGCCCAGGCCGTGGATGTAAACACGGCGCACAGCCACACGACGCGCAACAGCTTGTTCATTGTTATTGGTTGCTTTAACACGGCGTTTATCCCCACAGACGCGTCACGTCGTTATACAAGGCGATTAAAGTCAGGCAGGCAAGCAGTACAATCCCCAGTTGCTGGCCCGCGAGCTGGACCCGCTCCGATACCGCGCTGCCCTTGCAGGCCTCTATAAGATAATACATCAAGTGGCCGCCGTCCAAAAGCGGCACCGGCAGCAGGTTCAGCACCCCCAGGCTGATGCTGATAACCGCCAGAAACTGTAAAAACGGCGCAAGGCCGTCGCTTACCGACAGCCTCGCGAATTGCGCGATGCTCAAGGGGCCGCTCAGGTTTTGCAGCGAGGCCTCGCCCGTCACCATCTTCCACAGCACTTTCAGCATCAATCCCGCCATCTGGGCGGTCTTTTCCATTCCTTTCACCAGCGCAACGGGCGGAGAGTATCGCACCTCGGCGCGCATTGAAGCAGGCAGCTCGACCGGTTGCGGCGCGGCTCCGACATAACCCGTGATCTTGCCCGCTACCGGCCTTCCGGCAGGGCGCAGCGTAAGCGTGAGCGGCCGTCCGGCGCGTTCGATCTCCAGTAGCAACTCCGCGCCAGGATGCCCGCTTACATAGGCGGCCCAGTCGCGCCAATCCTGTATCGGTTTACCGGCGATGCGAAGCAGCCTGTCGCCCGGTTTCAACCCGGCTTGCTCCGCCGCCCCGCCCCGTTCCACAACGCCCACCACGGCAGGCACGGGCAGGCGTACCGGCCGGATGCCCAGCTTGCCGAGCAAGTCGCCTTGATCGAGTTGCGCCGGGGCATCGCGGAGTTGCAGCACGTGCGAACGACGCACACCGCCGGCCTCGGTCTCCAGCGTCACCGGCTCACGGCTCAGCGCCTTGCCGAGCAGGGCCATGAACACGCTGTCCCAGGCCGGGGTGGGTTTGCCGTCCACGCTCACGATCTCATCGCCCGGCGCGAGTCCGGCCTGCGCCGCCACCGACGCGGGCGCGACCTCGCCCAGCACCGGCTTGATGCCGGGGATGCCGGCGCTGAACAACAGCCAGTAGGCCAGCACCGCAAACACCAGATTGAACAGCGGCCCGGCCAGCACGATGGCGGAGCGCACCTTGACATTCTGGCGGTTGAAGGCGCGCGCCAGCTCTTCCTCGCGCACCGGCCCTTCGCGCTCATCAAGCATCTTCACATAACCGCCGAGCGGAAACACCCCGATGGCGTACTCGGTGTCATCGCGCCGGCCACGCACGCTCCACAGCGGCCTGCCGAAGCCGACGGAAAAGCGCAGCACCTTGACGCCCAGTTTGCGCGCCACCCAGAAATGGCCGAATTCGTGTACTGTAACCAGTATTCCCAGGGTCACGATAAAGCCGAGAACGGATAACAGCACGCCGGTCATCGCCTGCTCACCGCAACGGGGCCGGCGCGGAGTGCGCCGCAACGCGCGTCTTGTTTTTCACCCGCCGCGGCTTGGGCGCGCTCAGCCTGATGATGTGCCCCGCGGCGCACGCGCGCGCGCGCGCGTCATCCTCCAGCACCGTCTCCAGCGCCGCGGCGGGACGCGCGGTTTGCGCGGCCAGCGTGGCCTCCACCACCCTGGCGATGCCGGTAAACGGAATTTTTTCATCTAAAAACGCGCGCACCGCAACCTCGTTGGCGGCATTCAATATCGCGGGCGCGGTGCCCCCTTGACGCGCCGCCTGATACGCCAGGCTCAAGCACGGATAGCGCGCGTGCTCCACGGTGCTGAACTCAAGCCGGCCCACGGCTGCAAGATCAAGGCGCGGCGCGCCGGACTCGATGCGCTCCGGCCACGCCAGCGCGTGCGCGATGGGCACGCGCATGTCGGGACTGGCAAGCTCGGCCAGCACCGAGCCGTCGTGATACTCCACCAGCGAGTGAATCACGCTTTGCGGGTGCAGCAGCACCTCGATCGTTTCCGGCGCCACGCCGAACAGCCACGTGGCCTCGATCACCTCCAGACCCTTGTTCATCATGGTGGCCGAGTCCACCGAGATTTTTTTGCCCATCACCCAGTTGGGATGCCTGCAGGCCTCGGCCGGCGTGACTTGCCCCAACTTCGCCAACGGCAAGATGCGAAACGGCCCGCCGGAGGCAGTGAGCAAAATGCGCCGCACCCCGGCGGCCCGGCAGTCCGGGCGCACGGCCTGGTTGAAATGATGCGGCAGGCACTGAAATACCGCGTTGTGCTCGCTGTCTATGGGCAGCAAGGTCGCGCCGCCGCCGCGCAACGCGTCCATGAACAGCGCGCCCGCCATCACCAGCGCTTCCTTGTTGGCGAGCAGCACGCGCTTGCCCACGCGCAGCGCGGCGAGCGTGGGCGGCAACCCCGCCGCGCCCACGATGGCCGCCATCACGTAATGCGCCTGCGGCAGGCGCGCGATGAACGAAAGGCCCGCGTCGCCCGCCAGCACCTGCGTGTCCGTCACGCCGCGCAGACGCTGCGCCAGGCGCCCGGCGGCGGCGGCGTCCGCAAGCGCCGCGTATTCGGGTTGAAACGCCACGCATTGCTCCACCATGCGTTCCACGTCGCGCTGCGCGCCGAGCGCAACCACGCGGAAACGCGCGCGCTGGCGCGCCAGCACGTCCAGCGTGTTCACTCCGATGGAGCCGGTAGAGCCGAGTATGGTCACGCCGATCACAGCCACCTCTCCATATAGATCAAGCCCAGCACGAACACCGGCGCGGCCGATGTCAGGCTGTCTATGCGATCCAGCACTCCGCCGTGGCCGGGAAACAGGGCGCCGCTGTCCTTCACCTTGGCATGGCGCTTATACATGCTTTTGAATAAATCACCCACGATGGAAACCGCCACCGTCACCAGACACAGCAGGACAAATAACGCAAACGCGCCCGCATCCAGCCCGGCCAGGGCCCCGCCGGCCAGCGCCGTGACCAAGGCCGCGGCGGCGGCGCCCTGCACGCCCTCCCAGGTTTTGCCGGGGCTGACCAGGGGCGCGAGCTTGCGGGCGCCCCAGCGGCGGCCTGTGAAATAGGCGGCGCTGTCGGCCAGCCAGATCATGCCCAGCAAAAACAGCACGGCGTGCGGGCCGTAGTCTTCATGCAGCGCGCTTAAGGCCCGCCAGGCCGGGACCAGCACCAGCATACCCGCGACGCCCGCCACCGCAGGTTGTGACCAGGTACGCTCATCGCGCGGAAAGCGCAGCACCCATAGCAGTGCGATCGCCCACCATGCCAGCGCTGTCCATAGTAGCAGTTGCAGGGGAAGCTGTAACGCGCCCCACAGCGCCGCCGCCGTCAGCAGCACGTAGCCCGGACGCTGGAGCGGGCGGGTAAATCCGGTCAAACGCGCCCACTCCCAGGCGCCGCACAGGATAATCGCCGCGATGAGCAGCGCGAAATAGCGGCTGGCGAGCGCATAGTCCGCCCAGATCAACAGGGGGATCAACAGCGCCGCCGTCAGCAAACGCTGCCAGAGCATGGATCAGCCTTGCGCCTGGCGCGCTGCAGCAAGGCCGCCAAAGCGGCGCTGGCGCGCGGCGTAGGCGTCGAGCGCCTCCTGCAAGGCGGACGCACCGAAATCCGGCCATAGAGTCCCGGTGAAATACAGCTCGGTATAGGCGATCTGCCACAACAGAAAATTGCTGATGCGCTGCTCGCCGCCGGTGCGGATGAACAAGTCCACCGCCGGCAGCGCGCTGAGACACAGACAGGATTCAAACAGCGCGCGGTCTATCTGATCCGTGCGCAGCGTTCCCTGCTCCACGCGCAACGCGAGCTGTTGCGCCGCCTGCACAATGTCCCACTGCCCGCCGTAATTGGCGGCGATAGTGAGACGCAAACCCGTGTTCGCCGAGGTCAACTCCTCCGCCGCGCGCATTTGCTGTTGCAACTTGTCTGAGAACGCCCTGCGCTCGCCGATGAACGCGAGACGCACGCGGTTCCGGTGCAGCTCCTCAATCTCTTTTTGCAGCGCGGAGAGAAACAGCTCCATGAGCTGCGTCACCTCCCGTGCCGGGCGGGTCCAGTTTTCACTGCTGAAGGCGAACAGGGTGAGCGCGGCCACGCCCTTTTCCGCGCAGGTCTGCACCGCGCTCTTCACGCTCTCAGTACCGGCTCGATGTCCGGCGATGCGCGGCAAGTGACGCCGCTCCGCCCAGCGGCCGTTGCCGTCCATGATGATGGCGATATGCCTGGGAAGCACGCCATTGGCGGATTTAAGCGAGCGATCCATTATTTAAGCAAGGGGGAAGGGGAAAGAGCCAAGGGAAAAGGGAAGTCCATATCTTGATGTGTGTCTTGCCCTTTTCCCTTTACCCTTGCCCCTGCTTCCATCACACCTCCATCAACTCTTTCTCTTTCTGCTCCAGAATCTTGTCTATTTCGGCGATGGATTTGTCAGTGAGCTTCTGGATTTCGTCCTGGGCGCGGCGCTCTTCGTCTTCGGTGATTTTTTTGTCCTTGAGCAGGTTTTTAATCTCGGTGTTGGCGTCGCGGCGCACGTTGCGCACCGCCACGCGCCCGCTCTCGCCCTCCGCACGCACCACCTTGATCATGTCGCGGCGGCGTTCTTCGGTGAGCGGGGGCAGCGGCACGCGGATCACGTTGCCCGCGGCCACCGGGTTGAGTCCCAGGTTGGCGTTCAGGATCGCTTTCTCTATCGCCTGCGTCGCGCTTTTGTCCCACGGGGTGACCACCAGGGTGCGCGCGTCGCCCACCGTGATGTTGGCGGTCTGGTTGAGCGGCACTTCGTTGCCGTAATAGACCACCTTCACGTGCTCGATCAGGCTGGGATGCGCGCGCCCGCCGCGCAGCTTGGCGACCTCCTGTTTCAGCGCCTCGATGCTCTTGTGCATACGCTGCTGGCTGTTCTGAATGATTTGTTTAGTCATGGCTGTGACTCGTCAAAATGCCGGGAAAGGCCGTCCTCGATCTTTTTCAAGGCCCTACCAGCGTTCCCTCATCGGCGCCCAGCACGATGTTCATCAGCGCGCCGGGTTTGTTCATGTTGTAGATGCACAGCGGCATGTTGTGATCGCGGCACAGCACGATGGCGGTGGCGTCCATCACCATCAGCTTGCGTTCAATCACTTCATCGTAGGTGAGGCGCTGGTAGCGTACTGCGTTTTTATCCTTCATGGGGTCGGCGGAATAAACGCCGTCCACCTTGGTGGCCTTGAGCACCAGTTGCACGCCTAGTTCCACGCCGCGCAGGCTGGCGGCGGAATCGGTGGTAAAGAAGGGATTGCCGGTGCCTGCGGCGAGTATCACCACGCGCCCCTTTTCCAGGTGGCGTATCGCGCGGCGGCGAATGTAGTCTTCGCAGATTTGATTGATCTTGAGCGCGGACAGGACGCGGGCGCTGAGCCCCAGCCGCTCGATGGCGTCCTGCATGGCGAGCGCGTTGATCACCGTGGCGAGCATGCCCATCTGGTCGGCGGTGACGCGGTCCATGCCGTTGGCGGCCAGCCCCGCGCCGCGGAAGATGTTGCCGCCACCGATCACCAGCGCCACCTGCACGCCGGCCTCAACCAGTTCCTGCACCTCCCTGGCGATGCGCTGGATTACCCTGGGGTCTATGCCGTAATCGGCCTCGCCCATCAACGCCTCGCCGGACAGCTTCAGCAGGATGCGCTGATACTTAGGTCTGCTCTGCGGCTTGGGCGTGGGAGCGGACATGGGCGATCTTAGGCTTTACGCACCTGCGCCATCACTTCTTCGGCAAAGTTTTCCGTCTTCCTGACGACACCCTCGCCGACCTCGAAGCGCTCAAAACGCAACACTTTGGCATGCGCTTCCTTCAAAACCTGTTCCACGGTCTTCTCCGCGTCGTGCAAATACGGCTGGCTGAGCAAGGTGCTCTCGGCAAGGAACTTCTTGATCTTGCCTTCAATCATTTTTTCCAGAATGGCGGCGGGCTTGCCGCTCTCGGCCGCCTGCGCGCTGTAGATTTCGCGCTCCTTGGCGATCACTTCGGCGGGCACGTCCTGTGGCGCCACCGCCATCGGCTTGTTGGCCGCGATGTGCATGGCGATGCGCTTGGCCAGCTCCGCGTCTGCGCCCTCACCGTCTACCAGCACGCCGATACGCGCGCCATGCGAATAAGCGCCGATCAAGCCCTTGCTCTCCAGACGCACGAAACGGCGCACGCCGATGTTTTCACCGATCTTGGCGATGAGCGCCTGACGCACGCTGTTCACACTGCCCTCGCCGAGCGGCAGCGCGAGCAGCGCGTCCACGTCTCCGGGCTGCTGCTTCAGCGCCACCTGCGCGACGTCCTGCGCAAACTGCTTGAATGCATCGCCCTTGGCGACGAAATCGGTTTCGCAGTTCACCTCCACCATCACCGCCTGTTTGGCGCCTGGGGCGAGCGCGATCACGATCATGCCTTCGGCGGCGATGCGTCCGGCCTTTTTGCCGGCCTGCGCCAGGCCACTCTTGCGCATCACCTCCACCGCAGCCTCGATGTCGCCCCTGGTTTCCAGCAGGGCCTTCTTGCACTCCATCATGCCCGACCCGGTGCGCTCACGCAGATCCTTGACCAACGCGGCGGTAATTTCCATATTGAAACTCTCCTTGATTTCGGGCGAGATTACTTCTTCGCGCTCGTTTTGCCGCGCGTGCTGACCTTGGCCTTGGAGGGCGCGCGTTTCTTCGCTGTTTCCTTCTCCGGCGCAGCCTGCTCCTTGGCGACGGCGGCTTTTCTCGCCGTGCGTCTCGGAGCGGCCTTTCTCGGTTCCGCACCGCGCTGGGGCTCGCCGCCCTCGCCCAGCTCGATAAACTCGTCCGCCGGACCCTGGGTGATCATGCTCCGGCCCTCCAGCACCGCATCCGCCGCGCCGCGCGCGTACAGTTGAATGGCGCGGATCGCGTCGTCATTGCCGGGGATCATGTAATCCACCCCGTCCGGCGGATTGTTGCTGTCCACCACACCGACCACCGGGATGCCGAGCTTGACCGCCTCCTGCACCGCGATCTTTTCGTTGCCCACGTCTATCACGAACAGGGCGTCGGGCAGACGCTCCATGTCCTTGATCCCGCCCAGACTGTGACGCAGCTTATCCCGCTCGCGCTCCAGCATGAGCGACTCTTTTTTGCTCAGGCGTTGCAGGCTGCCGTCCTCGGCCATCGCCTCCAGATCCTTGAGGCGTTTGATGGACTGGCGGATGGTCTTGAAATTGGTGAGCATGCCGCCCAGCCAGCGCTTGCTCACATAAGGCATGGCGCAGCGCTGCGCCTCCTGTTCGATAATCTCCTGCGCGGAACGCTTGGTGCCGACGAACAAAATGACGCCCTTGTTGGCCGCCATCTTGCCGATGAAGTTCATCGCCTCGTGGTACAGCGGCAGGGACTTTTCCAGATTGATAATGTGTATCTTGTCGCGCTGGCCGAAGATAAAAGGGGCCATCTTGGGATTCCAAAAGCGCGTCTGGTGGCCGAAATGCACGCCGGCCTCCAGCATTTGACGCATGGTAACATCTGCCATGTTGTATACTCCTTGATTTGGGTTGATCCTCCATGCACCCCCCTGCAGCGAACCGCCCGGATCAGGCCAGGCGGCACCCCGCTGCGGGGTAGTGATGCATGTGTGTAGTAAAAACTTTTTCATTATACAGCAAAACCCCTCTGGCCGGCAATTACAGCATGAGCGTCACGATTAAAACCGCCGAAGAAATCGGCAAGATGCGCGTCGCGGGCCGCCTCGCGGCGGACGTGCTGCACATGATCCGACCCCACGTCAAAGCCGGCGTCACCACCGGCGAACTGGACCGCCTGTGCCATGATTACATCGTCAACGTGCAGCAGGCCGTCCCCGCGCCGCTCAATTACCGCGGCTATCCCAAGTCCATCTGCACCTCGGTGAATCATCAGGTATGTCACGGCATACCCGGCGCGCGCGTGCTGAAAGAAGGCGACATCGTCAACATAGACGTGACGGTCATCAAGGATGGTTATCACGGCGACACCAGCAAGATGTTTTTTGTGGGCGAGCCCTCACTCATCGCCAAACGCGTCACGCAAACCAGTTATGAATGCATGCGCCTCGGCATAGAAATGGTGAAGCCCGGCGTGCGCCTCGGCGACATCGGCCACGCGATCCAGAAACACGCCGAGGCCAACAATTGCTCGGTGGTGCGCGAATACTGCGGCCACGGCATCGGGCGCGTGTTTCACGAAGACCCGCAGGTGCTGCACTACGGCCAGCCCGGCACTGGCATGGCGCTGCAACCCGGCATGACCTTCACCATCGAACCCATGATTAACGCGGGCAGGCGCCAGGTGAAGCTGCTGCCCGATCAATGGACCGTGGTCACCAAGGATCACAGCCTGTCCGCGCAATGGGAACACACCGTGCTGGTCACTGAAACCGGCTTTGAGGTGCTCACGGTAAGGCCGGGCGACGGCATATAAGATCCATGCTCCCTGCAACCGCGCAGCGCGACTCCTTGCAGTTTGAAGTAAACAAGCTGGACGAGGCACTGCAAGGCGGCGCGCCGCCGCTGCCCTCGTTCCGCAACGCGCTACAGGAGGCGCACGAGGCGCAACGCCAGCGTTTCCTCTCCGGCGCGCCGGTGGAGGAATTGCTGCATCAGCGCGCCACGTTGCTTGATGAGCTACTCACCCGCGCATGGCGTCTGCACAACCCTCCGCCACAAGCCGCGCTGGTCGCGGTAGGCGGCTACGGGCGCGCGGAACTGCATCCGGGTTCGGATATAGATTTACTGATTCTGACCGCCGAAGACAGCACTGAAACACAGGCCATCGAGCGTTTCGTCCATTTCCTGTGGGACATTGGCCTGCATGTCGGGCACAGTGTGCGCACCGTGGCGCAATGCGCCGAGGTTGCCGCGCACGATGTCACCATACTCACCACTCTTCTGGAGGCGCGCCCGGTCACCGGCCCGGCGCCGCTGTTCGAAGCGATGCGCGCGGCGCTCGCGCCGGAGCGCCTGTGGCCGCCGGGCGAATTCTTCAAGGCAAAGTGGGAAGAACAGGCGCGGCGTCACCATAAATATCACGACACCGCCTATAACCTGGAGCCCAACGTCAAGGATGGGCCCGGCGGCTTGCGCGACATACAAACCATCACCTGGGTCGCGCTGCGCCACTTCGGCAGCGCGCAGTTGCATGACTTGGCGGCGCACGGCTTTCTCACCGCGAGCGAACTCGGTTTGTTGCAGGAAGGCCGGAATTTTCTGTGGCGCATCCGCTACGCCCTGCACCTGCTCGCCGGGCGGCGCGAGGACCGCCTGCTGTTCGATTATCAACGCGCCCTCGCCGCGCAATTCGGCTACCACGATACGCCGCAGCAGCTGGCGGTCGAGCAATTCATGCAGCGTTATTACCGCACGGTGATGGAGCTTGGCCGTTTGAATGAGATGCTGCTGCAACTGTTTCAGGAAACCATCCTCTATGCCGGGGAAAACGCGGAGGTCATTCCGCTTAACCGGCGCTTCCAGGTCCGCAATGACGTGATCGAGGTCGCGTACCCCAATGTCTTCAGACATTATCCGTTCGCGCTGCTGGAAATCTTTCTGCTGCTCGCGCAGCGCCCGCATATCAAGGGCGTGCGCGCCGCCACTATACGCCTGATCCGCGATCACCGCTATTTGATAGACGACGCGTTCCGCGCCGACCTGCGCTGTCGTACTCTATTCACGGAATTGTTGCGCGAGCAACGCGGCATCGCGCATGAACTGCGTCGCATGCACCGCTACGGCGTGCTGGGCGCCTATATTCCGGAATTCGGCCGCATCGAAGGCCAGATGCAGCACGATTTATTTCACGTTTACACCGTGGATGAGCACACGCTGTTTCTGGTGCGCAACCTGCGCCGCTTCGCCTTGCCGGAGTTCGCGCACGAACTTCCGCTGTGCAGCGAAATCTTTCAGCAGTTGCCCAAGCCGGAACTTTTATATCTCGCCGGGCTGTTCCACGACATCGCCAAGGGCCGCGGCGGCGATCACTCCGAACTGGGGGCGGAAGACGCCGCGCAATTCTGCCTGCGTCATGGCCTCAGCGCCTATGACGCGCACATGGTGGCGTGGCTGGTCAAGCACCATCTGATTCTGTCGCGCACCGCGCAGCGCGAGGACATCAGCGACCCGCAGGTGATTAACGCCTTCGCCGCCAAAATAAGCGATGACACTCAACTGGATTATCTATACCTGCTCACCATAGCCGACATTCGCGCCACCAACCCCGGCCTGTGGACCGGCTGGAAAGGCGCGCTGCTCACCGAGTTGTACCTCGCCACCCGGCATGCGCTGGCGCGCGGACTGGATAATCCCCTCGCCCAGGCCGAGCGCAGCGAGCAAACCCGGCGCGAGGCGCAGCAACTGCTCACACAGCACGGCGTGGATGAAACGGCGTTACAGGCGTTGTGGCGCGACGCAAGCGAGGATTATTTTTTGCGTTACACCGCGGACGAAATCGCCTGGCATACACAGTCTATCCTGGCCGCACCCGCCGCGGACAAACCGCTCGTTCTCATGCGTCAACGCAGCGCAGGCGGCAGCGAGTTGTTTATCTACACCCCGGACAGGGACTACCTGTTCGCCACCCTCACCGGCGCGCTCGACCAACTGGGGCTCAACGTACATGACGCGCGCATCGCCACCACCCGCAACGGCCACACCCTCAACACCTTCATTGTGCTCGAAGAGTCCGGCGCGGCCGTTGAAAGCGCACCGCGCCGCGAGGAAATCATCACCGCGCTCAAACAGCAGCTACTCCAACCC
>QZKM01000042.1 GCA_003599485.1 Gammaproteobacteria bacterium | reverse complement strand
GTCCTGCTGGATGTACACGGGCGCGTCGCCAAAACCGCCGTGATATTCATCAAAGCTGCTTTCCAGTTGATGATACGCGCGCTGTAGCGGTACGGGGTCAAGCACGGGCGCGACATCACCGGCCGTCACGCCCAATTCGCGCAGCGCTTCCAATACCGCGGCATTTTGCCGTGCGATCTCGCCGCGCTGCTCATGGTAGGCCGCCGCAACACGCTGGAGAATATCCGTGAACGAGGGCATGCCGTAGCGCGGCGCGGGCGGAAAATAGGTGCCGCTGAAAAACGGGACGTGTTGCTCCGGGTCAAGAAACACCGTGAGCGGCCAGCCGCCGCCGCGCCGGTTCAAGAGGTGGTGCGCGGTTTGATAAATCTTGTCCAGGTCGGGGCGCTCTTCACGGTCTACCTTGATGTTCACGTACAGGGCGTTCATCATCCCGGCGGTGGCCGGGTCTTCAAACGACTCGTGCGCCATCACGTGGCACCAGTGACACGCCGAGTAGCCGATGGAGAGCAGGATCGGCTTGTCCTCGCGCCGCGCCCGCTCCAGGGCCTCCGCCCCCCACGGATACCAGTCCACCGGGTTATGGGCGTGCTGCACCAGGTAGGGGCTGGTTTCCCGGGCAAGCCGGTTGGCGTAGAGGGGTGGGGCTGGCATACTTTATGTTGGTTTGAGGCCTGATATACTTGGGCTTGCGGACGGGTCAGGGGAAGGAAGATACTATGCGCGTCTTGGTAATTGAAGACAACCCGGATATTTCCGCCAACGTATGTGACTATCTTAGCGCCAAAGGACACCTGGCGGACGCGGCGGTGGACGGCGACACCGGCCTGCGCCTGGCGGCGGCCAACGATTACGACGCCATCGTGCTGGACGTGATGCTGCCCGGCATGGACGGCATCGAGGTGTGCTCGCGGCTGCGTCACGATACTCGCAAGGCCACACCGGTAATGATGCTCACGGTGCGCGACAGCCTGCAAGACAAGTTGCAGGGATTCAACAGCGGCGCCGACGACTACTTGACCAAACCCTTCGCGCTGCAGGAACTGGAGGCGCGGCTGCAGGTTCTCGCGCGGCGCGGCGCGGCCGAAACAAAACAGGGCGCGCTGTTGCAGATCGCCGACCTCACCTTGGACACCCGGACCTTGCGCGTACAGCGCGGCGGACGCACTCTCAACCTGTCTCCGATCAGTCTCAAGATACTGCGCCTGCTGATGGAGCAATCGCATCGCGTGGTGGAACGGCGCGAAATCAGCGCGGTGATCTGGGGAGACTCGCCGCCTGACAGCGACGCGCTGCGAGCGCACCTGCATATCCTGCGTAACACCATAGATCAGCCCTTCAGCGTGCCCCTGCTGCACAACGTGCGCGGTATCGGATATCGTCTGGTTGATCCGAATGCGCTCTAGCAGTTTGCAGCGCCGCATCATACTGGCATTTTCACTCTTTGGCGGCGTACTGGGTGTATCGTTGGTCGGCGCATCTTATTATCTCACCCTCCAGTTCAGGGAGGAAATCATTTCTCAAAAATTATTCGCTGAGCTGGACAGCGTTGTCTTGTACTACACTATTTACCATCGCTTACCTGCGCCCAGATCGGCTGAGTCGCGCATCTACCTGTCGGCGGGGAAAAACACCTTCGGCCTGCCCGCCCATCTGAACAAGCTCACACCGGGCTTTCACAGCGTTGCCGTTGCCGGGCAAAAGCACCACGTGGCCGTGAAAGACATGGAGGGCGCGCGCTTTTATCTTTCCCAGCCGGACAGCGCCTTGCAACTGAATCAATCCTACCTGCTGTTTCTTACACTCACGCTTATCATATCCCTGCTCGCCGCGCTTGCCATAGGCGCGGCGGTTTCCAATCGGGTGACGCGCCCACTCATCCGGCTTACCCGCAAGATAGCCGACGCAGGCGGTGAAAACTCCAAGACCCGTTTGGCCGGCGGCCTGGACAATGACGAGATCGGCGCCCTGGCGGCCGCCCTTGACCTGCATGTGGAGCGCACAAAGGCGCTCATCGCGCGTGAGCGAGAGTTCGGCGATGACGCCAGTCATGAGCTGCGCACCCCGCTCGCCGTCCTCAAGGGCACGGTGGAGTTGCTGCTCCTCGAGCCTGATCTTCCCGACAGCGCGCGCAAGCGCTTGCAGCGCATTGAACACGCGCTGCACGAAATATCTGACGTCATCGCCGGATTGCTACTGCTATCGCGCGCGCCAAACACCACAGAAAGCACCACCCTTTATCCGGTCGAGCCGGTATTGCACGAGGTGGTGGAGAACAACCGCTATCTCATTTCCGGCAAACCCATTGAACTCAGCATGGAGCTGGACGGCACAACCCAGGTATCCGTGGCGCCCTCTACTTTAAGAATCGTACTCGGCAATCTGATACGCAATGCCTTCAATTACACTATACACGGAAGGATTTTGCTCAAGCTGGACAAGGGCAGCCTCACCATCGAAGACACCGGCATCGGCATACAACAGAGCGACATGGGACGCCTGTTCGAGCGCTACTACCGCGGCGCAGAGGCGTCCAAGGCCGCCGCGGGCATGGGACTGGGCCTGTCGCTGGTGCAACGCGTCTGCGAGCGCTACGGCTGGCGCATCGAAATCATAAGCCACGCCGGTTCCGGCACCCGGGTAAGACTACTGTTCAAGGAGGCATCTCCGGTATAATGCCGCAGTTGCCGGTTATCTTCCGCGCTCGGCATCACAGCGTAATCATTTCAAGTCATGCCAGAGCTCTCTCTCGTCATTCCGGTACGCAACGAAGCCGGCAATATCGCTCCCCTCATCGCCGAGATCCGCGCCGCGCTGGACGGCAAGCTGGACTATGAGGTCATTTACGTGGACGACGGCAGCGAGGATGCGACGCCGCAACGCCTGCGTGACGCGCAGCGTGACTTTACGCGCCTGCGCATGATCCGTCACCGGGAAAGCTGCGGACAGAGCACCTCGATACTCACCGGCGTGCGCGCGGCGCGCAGCGGCTGGATCGCGACACTGGACGGCGATGGGCAAAATGACCCGGCGGACATCCTCAAGCTGCATGCCGTGCTGCGTGAGACCACCCAGCCGGCGAACTTGCAACTGATCGCGGGCTACCGTCGCAAACGCCGGGACACCCGGCTCAAACGCCTGTCCTCGCGCATCGCCAACGCGGTGCGCGGCCATTTGCTGCGCGACTACACGCCCGACACCGGTTGCGGACTGAAATTATTCGCACGCGACACATTTCTCGCGCTGCCGTATTTCGACCACATGCACCGCTTCCTGCCGGCGTTGTTTTTGCGCCACGGCGGGCGCGTAGTGTCGGTCGAGGTTAATCACCGCCCGCGCACGCGCGGGGTTTCAAACTACGGCCTGTTTGACCGCCTGTGGGTCGGCATTGTGGACCTGCTCGGCGTGATGTGGCTGCAACGGCGCGCCAAACGCCCGGTGATTGTCGAGGATGAAAATTGAACCCGCGCGTCATTCTGCGCGGCCTGCTGCTGATCGCCACGCTGATCGGGCTGGGTTATCTGCTTGAGATCACGCAATTCGGCGCCACCCTCAACGAAGCCTGGATAGACTCCGAGGTGCGCGGCAAGGGCCTGTCCGGCGAGGTGCTGTTTATCGCGGCCGGCGGGCTGTTTACCGCGCTCGGCCTGCCGCGCCAGGCCGTCGCCTTTCTCGGCGGCTACGCTTTCGGCTTTATCAGCGGCGGCGCGCTCGCTTTACTGGCTGCATTATTTGGCTGCGTCAGCGCCTTTTATTACGCCCGCCTGCTGGGGCGCAATTTCGTCGCCGCGCGCTTCCCGCGCAGAATAAAAAAACTTGACGCCTTTCTACGCGGCCATCCCTTCTCCATGGCCCTGCTTATCCGCCTGCTGCCGGTGGGCAGCAACGCTGCGACCAATCTCGTGGCCGGCGTATCGAGCGTGCGCGGACTGCCGTTCTTCGCCGGCTCGGCGCTGGGCTACATCCCGCAGACCGCGGTGTTCGCGCTCATCGGCAGCGGCATCCAGCTTGACCCGACGTTACGCATCAGCGTCGGCGTCGCGCTGTTCCTCATCTCAGGTATTCTGGGAGTATGGCTGTACCGCAAATACCGGCACGGAAAAACGCCGGACGAAGAAATCGAGCGGGCTCTAAACCGGGCCAATGGTGATTAAGGTGACGTCTGGCATACGACGACGCGGGCCATTTCCCCATCTGTTATGCGCCGGAGCGTGGCTGCTGCTGGTGCTGGTTGCGCTCAGCGCACGCACCCTGTGGCCGGTAGACGAGACGCGCTATGTCAGCGTGGCCTGGGAGATGTGGCTGCGCGGCGATTTTCTGGTTCCGTATCTCAATGGCGCGCCCTACAGTCATAAACCTCCATTGCTGTTCTGGCTGATTCATTCCGGCTGGGCGCTGTTCGGCGTGAATGAATGGTGGCCGCGGCTGATACCCGGACTATTTTCCCTGGCCGGTCTGTTCATGGGCGCCTATGTGGCGCGCCTGCTGTGGCCGCAACAAAACGGCATCGCAGAAAGCGTGCCCTGGATCCTGCTCGGCGCAGCATTGTGGGTGCTGTTCACTACCCTCGTTTTTTTTGACATGCTGGTGGTGTTTTTCACCTTGCTCGGCATCATCGGCATATTGCACGCATGGCGCCATCACCCTGCGCGCGGCTTCGCCGTGCTTGGCCTTGCCATCGGTCTCGGCGTGCTCGCCAAAGGGCCGGTGATTCTGCTGCACCTGCTGCCGGTATCGCTGCTCGCGCCGTGGTGGATAGGAGAACGGCGTTCCTGGCCGCGCTGGTATCTCGGCGTCACGCTGGCGCTGCTGCTGGGCGCCGCCATTGCGCTCGCCTGGGCCATACCCGCCGCGCTGCGCGGGGGTGAAGAATACGGCAATGCCATTTTCTGGGGTCAGACCGCCAGGCGCATGGTGAATTCATTTGCCCATCAGCGCCCGTGGTGGTGGTACTTCCCGCTGCTGCCCGTGCTGCTGTTTCCCTGGTTGATCTGGCCCGCGCTGTGGCGCGGTTTCAAACAGCTCGCCGCCGGGCCTGCACCGGCCATGGCGGAAACCGGGGTGCGCTTCTGCCTTGCGTGGATAATGCCGGTATTCATCGCCTTCTCGTTCATCAGTGGCAAGCAACCTCATTACCTGCTGCCGCTGTTTCCCGCGTTTGCCCTGCTCGCCGCGCGCGCCCTGCAAAACATGGCCCCCCGGCGCCGGGACAATTTTCCCGTAGGGGCAGTGTTGATTTCATTCGGCGCACTGCTCATGTCCGCACCCGCCCTGGCAGAGCACTATCCGGTCTTGCCCGCCTGGCTGCACGAAAACTCCTTGTTGCCGGGCGTGGTCTCGGCCGGCATAGGCATGCTGTTGTTGTTTCTGCACCCTGCGCTTCCGTTGCAGCGCGTCATCGCGCTCAGCCTGGCGTCGGTGCTGATGATCAGCACCCTGTATCTCACCCTGATCCGCTCCGCCGCTCACGCCTATGATCTCCATGCGGCCAGCGCCTACATCGCCGAGTTGCAACGCGCCGGTCACCCTGTCGCCTACATTGACAAATACCACGGACAGTTTCAGTTCCTGGGCCGCCTGCGCGAGCCGCTGCGGGTGATCGGCGGCGCGCAGGTCCAGGACTGGATTCAAGCGCACCCCGGCGGCAGAGTGGTAAGCGCCGAAGACAACTGGCGCCCGGCGGGCAACCCCAGGCCGGAATTCTCCCAGCCCTACCGTGGAAAAATCCTGTCCATCTGGGGACGCGAGGCGCTCACATCCAGCCCCTTTGGCGATACGCCTCATGCCGCTCCCGCCGTTACGCCTGAAGAATGAAGACCGGCGCCGGCGCACGTCTCACCTTTCAACACACCGCTAAAGAAACCGAATCTCATGGCGCCCGAAATACACATGCTGCATAATTAACACTCATGCTGACCTATCCCGCCATAGACCCCATCGCTTTCCACATCGGCTCGCTGCCGGTGCGCTGGTACGGACTCATGTATCTGCTGGGCTTTGCCTGCGCGTGGTGGCTGGGTCACCGCCGCTCCCTCCGTCCTGACGCGCCGCTGAAAGATGAACAGGTGCTGGATATGGTTTCTTACGGCGCGCTGGGCGCGATTCTGGGCGGCCGCCTGGGCTATATCCTGTTTTACGACTTGCCCGGTTACCTCGCCGAACCGCTTAATATCTTCAAACTCTGGCAGGGGGGCATGTCGTTTCACGGCGGACTGATCGGCGTGCTGATCGCCATGTGGCTGTACGCGCGCAGAGTCAAAAAAGGGTTTTTCGAGATCAGCGATTTCATCGCGCCGCTGGTTCCGCTCGGCCTCGCCGCCGGGCGCATCGGCAACTTTATCAACGGCGAACTGTGGGGTAAGGTAAGCGATGTACCGTGGGCGATGGTGTTCCCCGGCGGCGGGCCGCTGGCGCGCCATCCGTCGCAACTGTATCAGGCGCTGCTGGAAGGTCTGCTGCTGTTTATCATTCTATGGATTTACTCCGGCAGGCCGCGCCCGGTGATGGCGGTATCCGCCGTGTTTCTCATCTTCTATGGCTTGTTCCGTTTTCTGGTCGAGTTCGTGCGCGTGCCAGATGAACAGCTCGGTTACCTCGCGTTCAATTGGCTGACCATGGGCCAGGCGCTTTCTCTGCCCATGACCCTGGCCGGACTGGCCATGTTATGGTTTGCTTATCGAAGAGATAAGATAAGGAACCTCTGATTAATTCAGAGGTTCCTGCGCTACACGGATGTAGCGCCATTTTTCAATTACGTAAGTAATTGAAAAATGAAGAAAAGCGAAAACCGTGTTTTTGCTTTTTTTGCTCTGAGAATTCCAGGATGGAATTATTCAGAACTTCCATAAATAAATTTTAACTTATGCATCAGTATCTGCAATTTCTGCGGCACATCCGCGCGCACGGCGCGCAAAAAGGCGACCGCACCGGCACCGGCGCCCTGAGCGTGTTCGGCTACCAGATGCGCTTCAATCTCAACGACGGCTTCCCGCTGGTCACCACTAAAAAGCTGCATCTCAAATCCATCATCCACGAGATGCTGTGGTTCCTGAGCGGCGACACCAACGTCAAGTACCTCAATGACAACGGCGTGCGCATCTGGAATGAGTGGGCGGACGCCAACGGCGATCTCGGCCCGGTGTACGGCGCGCAATGGCGCAAATGGAAAACCGCCGACGGGCGCTCCGTAGACCAGATCAGCGAGCTGATCGAGCAGATCAAGACTAACCCCAACTCGCGGCGGCTGATCGTGAGCGCCTGGAACGTGGGCGAACTCACCAGCATGGCCCTGCCGCCGTGTCACGCCTTTTTCCAGTTTTATGTCACGGACAAAAAACTGTCCTGTCAGCTTACCCAGCGCTCCTGCGACGCCTTTCTGGGCGTGCCCTTCAACATCGCCGAATACGCGCTGCTCACCCACATGATCGCCCAGCAATGCGATTTGGGCGTGGGCGATTTCGTCTGGAGCGGCGGCGACTGCCACATCTATCTCAATCATCTGGAGCAGGTGGACCTGCAACTCACGCGCGCGCCTTATCCATTGCCCACTCTCCACCTCAAGCGCAAACCAGCCTCGATCTTCGATTACCGTTTTGACGATTTCGAAATCCTGAATTACCAGTGCCACCCCGCCATCAAAGCGGTCGTGGCGGTATAGCGGAGCCCGGCCTCCGGGGTATTGCGCCCCGGAGCCGACGCCATTATAATTGGCGTTTATCAAGCTTTTGGGTTATTTCAGGGGTATACCATGTTTCCATCCATACTGATTCCGATCGCCATCTTCGCCGGGTTTATTCTGCTCGCCATTGCCATTACCAGCATGGCGATGAAGAATCTGACTCAGCCCAAGTAAGGCTAACTTGTTGATTTAGCCCGCGCCCCTACGGGGGGCGGGTTGTGTCTGCTGCCGCCCGTTGTCACGTGGCGCAGCACCTGCGCATGCAAAAATCCCCCGCCCACCCGCTGCTCAAGTTTCTGGTGATGTCCACCACCTTTTTTCTGGTCGGCACCATCCACGGCGTGTTGCAGGTGATCCATCCCATCCGGGTTTGGCTCGACTCGATCGGCAGCCCCTACGGCGGGCCGGGGCACATGATAGACCCGCTGGCGCACGCGCACATCAACATGGTGGGCGGGGTGGTGCTAATGGTCATGGCCGCCAGCTATTACCTGTTCCCCGTCCTCGCCGGACGTCCGCTTTATTCGCACCGCCTGGTGCAGCACACCTTCTGGTGGACCAGCCTCGGCGTGGTGGGCTTCTATACCACTCTTATGGTATTCGGCGTCTGGGAAGGCCTGTTGTATCTCGAAAACCCGGACAGTGTGGCCGAGGCGCATCGTTATTATCCGCCGGTGATCGCCGTGGTCTCCACCGTAATGGGCGTTGGCTTCTGGTGCTATTTCGCCAATATCTTTTTGAGCGTGCGCACCCTCTATAAAAACGGCTGATGACCCTCGCTTGCGGCTGCCCTGAAAGCTTTCCCGGCTGGCACGAGCAAGACATCAACCTCGGCGGCCGTCTTACGCACTCGGTTTCCATCCCCGCCTTTCTGCACATGCCGATCAGTTATGAACTGCATCGGGAACGCCAGCGGCTAACCCTGCACCGCCTCGGCCTCAAGGAACAGTGGCCCGGTCTGGTTTTGCTGCGCACCGGTTTGCTGCGCGGAAAAATCCTGCGCCTGCTGGAACCGGCCGCATCCCCGGCCAGCGGCCTGAACTATCTGCCGCAGCCGTTCTGGGTGCGCGGCCTGTTGCATCAAGGTCCGATCAGCGCCATGGCGCAAGGCGTGCGCCGCGTGCAAAGCGCCCTGATACAGACTGGCAAGAAACCTCTGGAGCTGTACGTGAGCCACCTGACCTGTCCGCACTGTGCGGAGCAGCGCGGCGGGGAAAAGATATTGCTGCTGCGCCGCTGGACGGAAAGCCCGGCGCTGCTGAAACGCGTGAATAAACGGGGTTAGCGCGCATCCATTGCTGGCAGGGCAAAGCTCAACACCGTCTCCTGCCCGGCGCGCTTGACCCGTACTTGCAGGGTTAGTCCGGCCCCCTGCACCTCCAGTGCGCGCCGGTAAACTCCGGTGTGTCCGTCCTGTATCGCCTGAGTCCAGGACTTGTCATCGCCCATGCGTATGAATATCAGAAGATCATGCACCGCGCCGCGCGCGCCGCGCGCGGAGACCAAAAACTCATTCATGCCCACGACCACCGGCGCAGGACGGGTTTCCACGCCTATCGTCACGCCCTGCCATTCCTGAACGGGCAGCCGCGCTTCATCCGCGCCGCAGGCGGCCAGCAGCATGGCGCACAGCAACGCGCTAATCCTGTTCATCATCATGCTCCTTGTCGCTATCCAGTTTGCCTGCGCGCTTGGAGCCGTACATGTTGACCATGTAGTAGACAAACGCAAACCCCGCGGCGATCCAGACCAAAGCGGCGGCAAAGCCCCAGTCAAACCACGCGCGCTCGTATCCGGGGCGGTCGCCCCAGAACGGAAAGCTCAGGCCCACGGCGACCAGCGTGACCACCACGATCACCGCGACAAACCAGTACGGCACCTTGCGCTGCGACTCCGGGATTTTTTCCACCAGCTCCCAATCCTCCAGCCCGCGCCGGGCGCGGCGCTCCTCGTCGCTCGCGTAACCGAAGTGCTGCGGATGATCCTCGCCCCACTCCGGCGTTTGCGCCGGACCGGTTTGCGGTTTTTTGCCGGGAGATTCACTCATGATCCCGTCACCACGTGCGTTGCGCGGTAGTCCACGCGCACGCCCTGCTCCGATTCCATGCTTACCACAAACCGGTGCACCCCTCGCGGCAAACCCGGATGGAGGGTGAGCATCACATCCCGCCTTCCGGCGCTGGCGAAGCTCGCCTCCTGCGCCGACAGCGTGTAACTTCCTTCCGGCAGGCCCTGCACGCTCAGCTTGAGCCGCTGCGGGCGATACAGTTTATTGGCCAGCGCGACGCGGTAATCTTGTATCGCCGCGCCCTGGTTGGCGTCGGCGCGGTACACCGTGAGGTGATAGGGCTGATAACTCACCATGCCCCATACAAACAGCGCCATGCCAATCAGCGTAAACGGCAGGCTCCAGGAAAACCGTCCCAGCAGGGTGCCGAGATTGCTTTTTATTTTGGACCCCGCCGCCAGCGCCTGTCCCGCCAGCCTGGAAAGCCTGCGCTCGCCAAACTCGAAGCTGAGCAGTCCCGGTTCGCCGGTTTTATATTGCAATGAGTCGCACGCGCTGATGCAGGCGCCGCAGTTGATGCAACTGTCATAGAGACGGGTATTGCGCGGGTCTATCTCCACCGGACACACCGTCAGGCAATAATTACACGCGGCGCAGCGCGCCGTGCGCGCGTCGTCATAGGCGATGTGCAGCGTATGCGTGGTTTTAAACGAGTGCTGCCACACGCGGTAAATGCACATGAAGCGGCAGAAGAAGTGCCTTACCACGGCGATATCCACCAGGATAATCAGCACGAACACCGTGTAAATCCAGTGCAGCGACGGCGCCAGGCGCGCGTCGTGACGGAACGTGATGAACGACCACAGCGCCGTCGGCGGATAAAAATAGAGCAGCGGTATCAAGGCCAGCAGCATGGCCGCGCCCGACAACAGCAGGCCGAGCAGCAGCCAGTTGAACCAGCTCTTCTTGCCGGCCGACACGTGCAAGGACTCGCCGCTGAGACTGACCTCCGCGTGCTTGCCCAGCAGGCGTTTGGTGACCCGGTTGGCCCATTCGGAAAAGGTGTTTTGCGGACACACCCAGCCGCAGAACGCCGCGCCCACCATGGAATAGGTCATGACCAGGATACTGGACAACGCCAGCCAGAATCCCGCCACGATGAAGAAGTCGGCGAACCAGATTTGCCGGTCCAGCACCACAAATGTGGCGGCGGCGGGGTCTATGCGAAACAATCCGGTAAGCGGAATCAATACGGCGAGCGCCAGCGCACCCCACTGCATGGCGCGGCGCGCAACACGCAAGCGTCTGCCGTCCGAAGCGGGACGCGTCCCGGCCGTCACCTTGATGCGGCTTAAAGCCTCATTGGCGCTGATGCTCATAAAATCACCATTTTAACACACGCACCGCCCGCTCATGGGCGCACACGTGTTTTGACAATTCGCGCGGCGGGGAGTGCTATTGGGTCATGCGAACTTCTTTGTCCAATGGGCTCGCCTCGGCCAAACGCGCGCGGTAGCGCGCGGCGGCGGCGCTGTCTCCGGCGCTGCGCTCCAAATGCCATAAGCGGCGTAACGTTTCGGCGTGGTCGGGGCGGATTGCCAGTATCGCCCGCAGCGCGTCGCGCTCGCTGCGCCCGCCGGCGCGCGCCTGCGGCAAAGTCCCGTACATGGCGTCGGCCAGGGCGAAACCGATCCAGCGGTCATGCGGGTTGGTCTCGTAGGCCAGACGCAGCAGGCGCGCGCCGTCAGCGTCACCGCGAAGCGCGGCGAGCCAGCCGCGCACGGCGAGTTCTGTCGCGCCATAGGCGCGCTCAAACGCGGCGCGCTCACTTGCCGCAACCTGCAGCTCCTTTGCGGCGGCATCCAGTGATGGCCGCGCGCGCAATAATTTTTCCAGCAGGCGCGCCAAATCCATCTCTCCGCCGTAGCGCGCGCGCGGCAGGCGGTATTCAATACGCGGCGCCCATTCATCCTGCACCGGCCCGGCTCCGGCGTTTATTTTTCCCCAATAACGCCCGAGCCACGTCGCCGCGCCTTCGCCTCCGGTCGCCTCGGCTTGCGCCGCGCCGCTCATGCGCTGTAAATTGGCCAGCATGGCGACCGCGCCCGGCGGGGCGCTTCTGGCGCCGGCCAGCGCCAGCCTGAAACCGTCCATGAATATCACGGCGCCGGGAAACACCTGGTTGAACCCTCGCAGCACGCTGTCCAGCGATTCGGCGTCGAACTGATTCAGCGCCAGCCACTGTACGAATAACCCGTTCTCGTTCAGCCGCGCGCGCGCGCGCGCGAATTGTTGCGTGGTGAGCAGCGCGCTGTGCCCGATGAGATCGGGGTGAAACAAATCGCCGATGATGACGTCGTAGCTCTGATTCGTGGCGCGCAGGAAACGCCGCGCGTCATCGCGCACGACATGCATGTTTCCCAACACGCCCTGATTGAGCGGCGCAAACAGCGGCGCGGCTTCGATCACGCCCTGCGACAACTCGACCGCCGTGCGCTCAAGCTGCGGAAACGGCAGCGAGCCGGACACGGAAATGCCCGTGCCCAGGCCGAGAAACAAAACCGTGCGCGGCGCAGGGTGCAGCAACAGCGGCAGGCGCGCCTGATTCTGTTGTGTCGCCACCGCGGCCTGGTCGGTGGAGGCGTCCATGCGCTGCAGGTCGGTCAGCAGCACGCGCTGCCCGGAAGGACGCTCCACCACATGGGTAATGGCAAGCGCATCTTCATGGCGGAAGACATCCGTGCTGTAGGCCTGAGTCTGCGGCAACAGGCGCGCCACCGGCGGCAAGTCACGCACCGGCCAGGCGGCAAACGCAATCAGCAGCCCGCCTGCGCTCCAGGCCGCAACGTGCTTGACGCTCGGCGTCATCCACACCGCGCCGCACAGCAGCAGCAACAGCGCGGCGATGCACACTGTCGCGGGCGCGCCCCACTGCGGCATCAGCACCAGTCCCGCCGCCAGCGCGCCGAGCGCCCCGCCCATTGAGTTTGCGCCATACAGCGCGGGGCCGCTGCCGGAATCATCGCCGCCGATGCGCCTGCAGAGCAGCGGCAGCCACGCGCCCAGCATGAGCGTGACCGGCAGGGTCAGCGCGGCCAGCGCCAAACCTTGCAGCGTCAGCGCGTGCAACAGTGAATGAAACGCGCCGCGCTCGGCCCAGGCCGAGACCAGCGGCGCAAACCACAGGCTCAGTACGGCGAAGCCCGAAGCGGCCAGCGGCAGCGCCGTAAACAGCGTCGGAAACAGCGCCGGAAACCCTGTACCGCGCCGCAGGATGCGTACGGCCAGGCTCCCCGTCCCGATACCGAGCAGGAATACGGCGAGGATAAGCGCCATGACGTATTCGGTGCGCAGCAGCGTCATGCCGAAAATCCGCGTCCAGGCGACTTCCAGCATCAGCGCCGCCGCGCCCACTACGCCATAGGCGATTAGATTCCTGCGCGCGGGACGAGAGGCGGCGTGGTCTATATCACGTTTAATTTTGCCCCACGAGAACAGGGCAAGCACGGCGGCGGTGAGCGCCATGGCGATCCCTAAGCCGGCCACGCTCTGCATGGCGCTCATCCATCCCAGCGCGGGCAGAAGCGCCAGCGGCAGCAATGCGCCCAGTACCGCGCCCAGCGTATTCACGCCGTAGAGTTCAGCCACGCCCAGACGTGACGCGGCCAGCGCCCGCAACATCAAGGGGAAGGTCATGCCCAGCGCCGTTGCGGGGATTAACAGCAGCAGCAGCGTCGCCGCACCCTGAGCAAGATACCAGACGTGCAACGATGCGCCCGCAGCCAGGCCATCGAGCAGCGCGTCCAGCAGGCGAAACAGATAAGGCGAGAACAGGGCAAACAGCGCCACCCCGCCTTCCAGCGCAGCGTACCATACGAGCGGCGCCTTGATACGGCGGCTCAACGCGGCGCCGGTGAGACTGCCCGCGCCGAGCCCGGCCATGAACGCCGCCACGGTCACAACGACGCCGAAGATGCTGACGCCGAATTGCAGACTCAACATGCGCGCCCACAGCACCTGATAGGCCAGCGCGGCCAGGCCGGAGAGGCCGTAGAGCAGAACCAGCGCCCAGGACCGGCGCGGGGTTAGAAGGGGTAAAACCACACCATCGCCACGATAGCATGTATCAGCGCCAGGGTAGCGCTGATGCCGGCGAACACCATGTGCGCCACGAACACCGGCCTGTTGTACAGCGCCATGGCGATCCCAAGCCCCACCGTGGTAAAAACGCTGATGAGCAAAACGGAGCCCATCAAAAACAGGATTTGGCGCTTCTGTTTGGTCTCGGCGTCGAGATCCTGTTTATCAAGCGGCGGCGGCTCGGTAAAACCGCGCATCACGTCCTGGCCCTGCTGCACGGCGCTGTTCACCGTTTCCGCCTGTATCGTGAGCGGCGGCATCAGCAGGCACAACAGCGCGGCGCTGATCTGGAGCAGTCTGCTCACGGCTCGTTGTCCTTCGCGCCTTGACCCGGCGCCTTGCCGCGCCTGGCGTAACGCCAGTACAGCCAGGCGGCGACCGCCAGCGGCAGCAGCACGCCAGGCAGCAGAAACAGAAAAATGTACCACACGGTATCGAGCGTGACATGCAGATAACGATAACTGTCCACCGCCTCCGCATTGCCGGTGAACGCGAACAGGATCAGCGCAGCGGTCAAGTATTTTGAATCCATGTTCACTTCACATCCTGCGCGCAGCGAAAACCAAAAAAGTCCGAGGCATAGTGCGGCAGCGAATAGTTGCGGTGATAGCTGGAAGTGGAAAACGGGTCGCTCTTCCATGAGCCGCCACGCATCGCCTTGTAACGTTCTCCGGTGAAGGCCAAGTCCACCACCTTCAGGCTGCGGTCTTCAGTCGAGGCGGCCACCCCGCGCTTGGCCTTGAACAACTCGGCCGGCGCGCTGCTGCCCTCGTAAGGCAGGAAATCATCCGCCGTCCACTGGCTCACGTTGCCCGCCATGTCCATCACCCCATAGGGACTCGCCCCTTGCGGGTAACGGGTGACTTCCGTGGTGGAACCGGTATTGTAATAGGTATTGAGCCGGCCTGCGTCCATGGCGTTGCCCCACGGCCAGCGCCGCCCGTCCGTGCCGCGAGCGGCCTTTTCCCACTCCGCCTCCGTGGGCAGGCGTTTGCCGGCCCATTGCGCGTATCGTTGCGCGTTCTGCCACGACACCATGGTCACCGGGTGCAGCTCCCTGCCCCTGGGTATCTTGCCCCCCGGCCAGTTTCCCGGCGGGGGGTATCCGGTGGCGGCGACAAAACGGGCATACTGGGCGTTGGTCACGGGATATTTATCTATGCGATAAGCGGGCAGGGTCACACTGTGCTCAGGCCGGTTCTGGTCATCGGCGCGCTCGCTGCCGGTACCCATGATAAACGGACCGGCGGGGATCTCGATCATGGTGTTGATCTCCTCCCACTGTGCGGGCGTGAGCAGCGCCTCGACCTCCTCCGGCGTGTACAGGCCCATCACCACCCTGGCCTCGCCGGCCCTGCGCACCGCCTCCTCACCCGCGGCGCGGATACGCGATCTCTCCTCCTTGAGGTCGTAGGTGGCCTTGCCGCGCATCTCCGCGAGGCGGTTGGCGCCGAGCTGCACCACGTGGATACTCCCGCCTATCATGGCCAGCGTCACGCAGGTAATGAGCGTGGCGGTGAGGTAGCGCTTGCGCTTCAGGCGCTCTGCGTCGCTTAACGGCCGGGTAGACTTGGCTGACTTCATACTGACGGACGCCTGCTGGGTTACTGGCGGTAGGGTTTCCCCGTCAATTTTTCGTACTCCGCCTGGCGCGTCTGTTCCAGGTACCAGTCTTGCACCTTGAGGCTCGCCATATAGGCCGCCAGGGTGCGCCGTTCCCGTTCGCTGAGATGCGCATAAGAGGGCATACGGTATTGCGGCTTTAACCGGCTGGGCAGTATGGCTTGCGGATCGGGTGCGGAAAAATAATTGTAAAACCACGCTTCTTCGCGCAATGAACCGATGCCGTCCAGGGCTGGAGCGGGCACGGATTCAAACATATTGCGCACCGTCCATAACGTGTGACAGCTCTTGCACTCCAGCCGGCGGTATAAATCCCAGCCGGCGCGCGCCAGATCAGGGGAGGCGGTGCTGTAGAAAGGTATGCCGGGGTCTGTTTCCTTTTTCATGCCGGACTGCCACAGGCCCTTTGCGAGCGCAACCAGGGCGACGGCTCCAATCAGCCCCAGTACCCATTTTTCTCCCTTGCGCACGCGCTAGCCGTGGCCTTCGCGGTTGATCAACTCCTCGCGGCGCTTGATCTGCCGCGCGATCACCTCGCGGCTCTTGGCATACTCGACCGGATCCATTTTATCCTTGTCCGCTTCCGTGAACATCACATATTTGATGTCCTCGTCAAACTGCTCGTTGCGCATCGCCCAGCGGATGCCAAACGCCACCGCAATCAGAATCAGCGCGCCCACCACCAGCCACAAATAAATCGTCCAGCCGTCCACTAATAAATCCGCGTTCATTACTTCATCCTCCTGACAAGTTACTCAGTTTCTAGACCAAATAGCCACCCAGCAATTGCAACGCGCCGAAGATCACCGCCACCACGATGCCCAGGAATATCCAGGCAAACAGCCATTTTTCTCCGCGCTTCAACCCTTTGACATTTTTTCCCGCCATAAATCCCACCACGATGGAGGCAAAAAATATGATGGCGAGCAGCATGAAAAAAAATATCCCTATGCTGAATTGCTGGCTGTACAGACTGTCCACCCCGCGGTCTTCGCGCAACGGGTTTTGCGCCTCTACCAGCATGCTGCCCTGTGGCGAAGTCACGGAGAATTGGTTATTTAATTCAGACATCACAGTGCTTAAAAAATACAGCAGGAGCCCTCGATACGCCTGTCTGGTGCCTGGTGAAGGGCCGTTACGTCGCTACTCCGGACGGAGAAAGCACAATGCCGCTGTTAAGCGGCATTGTGCTTGGCTGGATACTGCGTGGCGGATTACTGCTTTTTCTTCTTGTACAGGTTCGGCGCGTAACGGTCCACGATGAAGCTGTACAGCACCGGCACGATCAGCGCGACCAGCGTCACTCCGGCCAGCACCAGGGGGGGGTTGTCCAAGTCTATCATGCTACTCTCCTCTGGGGGCTGAGCTCGGCGATTTCAGCGTCGCTCAGGATGCGTTCGTTGCCGTGGCGCGGCTGCACCGTGTATGGCGGCAGGCGCTTCACCACGATCATCACCGCTAGGCAGAAATAAATCACATAAAAGATGTCTATGGTGTAGCCCTGATCCCACCACGGCTGTTGACGCTCTTGCGTGCCATCGGCGCGCAGGTTGCCCTCGAAATTGGCCAGCACGATCTTGTCGCCCACCACGGTATAGTCATCCAGCACCACGCCCTGGGTCTTCAGAGCCTCGATCTGGGGGCGCAGCACGCGCAGATCATCCATAGTGATGGGGTGGTTGGTGTGCTGAGTGGCGTACCTGGAACCGCCTTCCCTGGCCGTCTGCACCAAGTAATTCATCTTTTCTTCGTCGGTGGCGAGCGCCTGCACCTCAGGACTGTCCATCATCGCCACGAATTCCTCGTAGATCGCCGCAGTCGGGCGCTGACCCCATAGCGGGAAGGTGATGAGGAATGCGGAAATGATGGTGAGCACCAGCAGGTACACCACGGGCTGCGGCAGCCGGTTGTTGTTCTCGGTAATGCCGCCCAGGCTTTCGGCTTCCCATATCTCCATGGCGACCTTGTTGCTCGCGTCGTCCGTCATGGTGCGTAACGGATTATCAAATCTCCAAGCCATGATACGTTCTCCTCTACTTCAGGTTCAAGACAAAATCTATCAGATAGCGCGCTTCGCTGCCGGGCGCAGGCACCGGCACTTCCGGCGGGGTGATGCGCTCGCCGCGGCGGTACTCCAGGTACTCCTTGCGCCAAGCCGTATAGTCTATCTTGTTGCCGTTGGCGTCGGTTTCACCCCACAGGTAATCAAAGCGCGGCATGATGGAGTGCGGCTGCACCAGGCGCGGATTGAAGAAGTGCATCATCATCCACTCCTTGGAGGAGTTGCGTGCGCCAACGCGCAGCAGGTCGGGCGCCTTGCGGTCTGAACCGAACGCGGTCGGTGACTCGCCGTTGAAGTCGCCGAGGTAGGGCGGCGCGCCGAAGTACTGGAAGTCCTGGGTCTGTTCCGGCAGCAGGGTGTGGCACCACCAGCAGCCCTCGCGCACAAAGATCACCTTGCCCGCTCCGGCGTAGCTGGTGTTGGCGTCACCGGCCGCCGTCAGCACCGCGTCCGGCAGCCAGCCGCGGGTAGCAGTGGCGTTCTCGATGTAGGGATACTCGGCGCCGTTGTAGCTGCCGTGCTGCACCAGAAACACCGCGCCCTGCTCCACGCTCGCCTCATTGATCCGGCCCTGTTCCACGCTCAGATCGTCGGTGCCTTCACCCAATACGGCCGGGTGCAGTATGCCGCTCGGAAACGGCATCCCCGCACTGAATACATAGGCCGTGACAGGCTCCATGTCCGCGCCGCTGGCCGGGTCTTTCCTCAGCACTACCCTGTGCGGCGCGGCGCCGCCGGTAAGAAACGGGTCGCTGAAGGTGAAGCCGCTGTTATAACCATAGGTCAACTGTTTATCCAGCGCCACCGCCGTCGAGCCCACGGAAATGATGTTGAAGCTCGGCATTACCAGCGTGATGAACATAGACAGGCTGAGCGCCACACCGAACATCACAGCGCCGATTTTATATTCTCTAAAGGCCACGTTCTTATACTCCCCTAAGCAAGATGATCAACGTTCGTAGGCCAGCTCATGCACCATGCGGCCCTGCGGCACCACGGTGCCCTCGCGCGCCGTCATGTACATGTTGTACAGCCATACGCAGTTGCCCAGGAACACCAGGGTGCCGCCGAACCAGCGCGCGATCATGTACGGGTGCTCGGCGATCACGATGTCAATGTAGGGCACTTCGTAAATCTTGCCCGCGCCCTGGATCAGGCCCGCGATGGTCATGGAGATCCAGTAAATCGAGAAGCCGATCAGCAGCATCCAGAAGTGGAAGTTGGCGAGCGCCAGCGAGTATAGCTTGCGCTTCATGATCATCTGCAGGCCGTAGTACACGGCGGCCACCTCAATGAAGGTGGAAAAGCCGAGCAGCGCGAGATGCGCGTGCGCCACGATCCAGCCGGTGCCGTGGATATACCAGTTGATGGAGCGCGTCTGCTGGAAGCCGCCCTGCATGTTGAGGGGGATGGCGAGCAGCACGCCGGTCACGGTGAAGCGCACCTCGATGTTTTCCACGAACATGTTCCACTTGCCCTGCAGGGTGAGCAGGATGTTGGACACGAAGGCGATCGCCGGCACCAGGATCAGCACGCCTTCCACCGAAGCGAACGACTTCAGCCACTCCGGCAGCGGCGCGGACATCAGGTGATGCGCGGCGGGGGTGGAGTAGAAGATCACGATGGACCAGAAGTGCAGGTGGCCGATGCGGTGCGAGTACAGCGGATTGCCGGTGATCTTGGGTATGGTGTAGTAGGCAATGGCCGCGGCCACCGGCGTGATCCACAGGCCCAGGATGTTATGCGCGTTCCACCAGGTGAGATAGGCTTCGGTCAAGCCGGTGAGATGGAAATACTCCGGCAGGTTGCCCACCAGCAGCACGATCATCAGCATGAAGATCGAACCGGCGAAGAACCAGTTGGTGGTGTAGATGCCCTGGGTGCGGCGGTGGGCGATGGTCATCCACACGTTGAGCGCCACCGGCAGGATCACGCCGAACAGGATGATTAAATCAAAGGGATAGATGAAGTCGGAATATTCACGCCCGGAGGTCATCCCCATCCACAGGGAGATCAGCGCCAGCGCCAAACCGATATTCCAGTTCATGCAGCTCCACAGCGCGAGCTTCTCCGACCACAGCTTGGTGTTGCCGAGCGCCGGGGTGATGTACATCATGGCGGCGGCGAAGGCCATGGAGATCCAGCCGAAGATCACCGCCATCACGTGCACCTGGCGCATCTTGCCGAAGGCGAAGTATTCCATGCCGGTGACCCAGTCGGGGAACGCGAGCTTGGCGGCGTTGAACGAGCCCAGGCCGGTGCCGATGATGAACCACACGATGGAAGAGAAAGAGAAGAACAGCGTCGCTGTGCCGGGAGGAATGTCCTCGTTCTTGGCAAACAGATATTTCATCAACATGCTCAATACCTCATCACAAATTTATAAAATCGTTATTATGCGTGTCCACGTGAACTTATTTTCTTTTGGCGGGTGACGGGCAGCAGGGCGTGAACAGCCCGCGGGTGCCGGACCGGCCACACACCTTGCACGGTATCATCAGATACCAGGCGAGCCACATGCTGGAGAAGGCGGCGACCATGCTGAAAATTGCGGCGATTGCTGCTAACATTGTTGTGTGCTCCGATAAGTGTGATTTCGAGTAGCTTTAAAACAAAGCGAAGCGGCCCTAATGACCGCTCCCCACGCCCGCCTTGGACATCTTATCATGGCCGTATATGGCGGACAATAATATCCAGATGAAGGCGACGCCGAACACCAGCATGACCCAGGTCATGAAACCGTTGAAATAGCCGAACGGGTTGTAAGACTGCCAGCCCCAGCCGCCCCACTCGGCGAAATTGCCGCGCCCCAGATTGGCCATCAGGTAAATACCGAATACGCTGCCGTTCCCCATGCCCACCACCATGCCCACCACCAGGCTCAAGATGAGGGATTTTCTTACCATGCTGACTTGTTGTGCCATCCCAGTCTCCAGTTAAATTAATGTTAATCCAGCTTGTCATGCGGCCCATTTTCCGCGGCCGCGCGCCGTTAAATCCGAATTCTGCTAAATTTACCGCGGTTATTGGATAATTTCAACCCCTATTTTCGCGCCTTTATGAAAGAATTGCTGCTTTATGCCTTGGCGGCCCTGGGCGGGCTGGTGATTTTGGGCTATTCGGTGCATATGCTGATCGGCGGCCTGGTGAGCCAGGCCACGGAATACACGGCGATTATCGTGGTTTGCGCCGCGGGCGCGGCGGTGCTGGGCTGGATGGCCTGGGATGTGATTCAGCGCCGGCGTGGACGCCGTTGAGGCGCGCCGGGGTTATTCCGCCAAGGGCTATTTGTACGGGGCGAGCGCCTCGGTCACTTGCCGGTAGGCGGCCTGATCCGCGAACTGGCCGCGGTGGAACACGAACTGGAGCGGCTGTCCCAGGCCGTCCTTGCCTGACAGCCCAAATGATTTGCCCTGGCTGTCGCTGTAAAAGCGCACGTCCTTCACCAGTGTCACGCGCCCGCCGCCGCGCAACTCCAGCCGTATCTGCTCCGGAGTTATTTCCAGCGCGACGGGCGCGGAAGGCAGCAGCATGAGGCGCGTCTTGAGAATACGGTTGGCGCCCGCGATGAAGAAAAACGAGGCCATGAAGAACAGCACGTAGGCCACACCCTGGTTGGCGCCGTACCAGAGTTTCAGCGCCAGCAGCCCCAGCACCGCGACGGTAGGCGCGTACAGCAGCAGGTCCCACACCATGCCGGCCTTGTCCTGCATCAATGTATAGCGCGCGTTCGCCATCGGCGTATCAACCGTCCGGCGCGGGAACGAGCTTGATGAGCTGCGCCTCCAGCTCGCCAAACATCACCCGCCCGGCCTCGACGTAGCGCACCGTGCCGCGCTGATCCACCACGTAAGTCCACGGATCGCCCATCACGCCGAAGGCCTTGAACGCCTGCGGATTCTGGTATTGATCCAGGTGCAGAAACAGCACGCGGTCCTGGTATTTGTTGAGCATCGCCTTCAGCATCTGCAACTGCTGGTCGCACGGGGTGCAGTGGCCGGGTGTGGCGAAGGCGAGCACGAGAGGCTTGCCGGTTTTAAGCGCCTGATCGAGCGAATACTGATACATGCGCGCGTCGGGGTGGCGGTAGGTGGTGATCTTGCCGAAATCGCCGCCGACGTCGGCCAGGGTCTTGGTGGCGACACTGGGCGCCTGTTGTCCGGCCTTGACCCTGGAGCCGCTGTTGCAGGCGGCAAGCAGCAGGGCGGCGCACAGCAGAATTACAATGCGCGCGCTCATGGCCGCCAGCGCCACGCGGTGCGCAGCAGGTTGTAGGCCCAGATGATGTTCGACAGCAGCACCAGGCTGCCGAACAGGCCCACCATAATCATGAACGGGCGCACGATTTTATTCACCTCGCCCATGTCCATGGTCTGGCTGGCAAGTCCGCCCAGACTGCCCGCCAGCACGAACGATACCACCATGCCGAGCAGGCCGAAGTTGTGGATCCAGAAATGGATATTGACCAGGCGCAGGCTGTAGATTTCTCGCCGCGCGATGCGGGGAACGATGTAGTACACCGCCGCAAAGATCGCCATCTCCACCCAGCCCAGCAGGTTGAGGTGACCGTGGCCGAGCATGATGAGGTGCGCGTGCGGCTGGTGGTTGACGAACTCGCGCAGCTTGGGCAGCATGCCCACCGCTACACCCCAGGAAAAGCCAATGATACTGTAAATGACGCAGGCCGCGATAAACCACAGAATGTAACGGCGGTAACGCGGGTCTTGCCCGAATTCTTCACTCATGCGGCGGCGCCTGTTCCTGCGGCGTCTGCCGCTCCGGGTACTTGTCCTTCCAGGCCTGCGGCGCCCAGGCGTGGGCCAGGCGCCTGGCCAGCCCTTCACTGCCCTCAGGCGGTTTTTGCGCCATGGCGGAGCCTTGCTCGGCCTTCAGTTCGGAGAGAAACGTGGCGATGTCGCGCAAATCCTGTGCAGGTAACTGCGCCACGTAAGCCGCCTCCTTGGGCGGCAGGCCGTGATCTATGGTCACGCCCGCGTAGCTGGCCTCGGGGTTTTTGAGAAACGCCTCCAGCCACGCCTGGCTGCGGCGCGAGCCGGCGCCGTCCAGGATGATGCCGTGGTTGGTGCCGTTGCGCATGGCGCGATGGCAGGCGGTGCAGTTGTTTTTGCGGAACAATTCCGAGCCGCGCCGCCCTTCGGCGGAGAGAGTGAACGAGGTGCGCGAAGTGAACATGGGCTCGTCCATCTGACTGCGCACCGCCTCCAGCGCCACAAATCCTATCAAGGCCAGCACGAAGAACGCGCCGAACACGGCGAACAGGATTTTCTCGCCCGGCTTAAGTGATTTTTTGCTCATTGCGCGGATTACGGCGGGGTAAAAAATAAAGGGCGGATGACCCGCCCTTTATGAGACCGCCTTTACAACAAACAGTTCGTCAGTGCGCGACGCCCGCCGCTGCCGGCTCCGGCTGGTGCGGCTGACGCGAATTACCGATGGAGATGGGCGGCGCGCTGGTCAGATACGCGGCCACGTTGTAGATGTCCTCATCGCTCAGCTTGCCCGCCACGGCGCGCATCTGCGCCAGCGGATCGTTGGCGCGGCTGCCGTCACGCCACATTTTCAACTGATTGACGAGATACACGTAGCGCTGGCCGCCGATGCTGGGGTAGACCGGCAACGCGCCGCGTCCGTTGTATTGGTGACAGCTGGTGCATGCTGGCACGTTGCGCTCCGGAATGCCGTACAGCACGATACCCTTGCCGAGGTGCTTCTCGCCCACCGGCACCGCGCCCGCGGCCTTGATTTCCTCCAGGTTGGAAGCGGAGGCCAGCACATCCTCGCGGATGCTGGCTTCATAGGCCGAGATGTCGGCCTTGTCCTGGTCGGACAGCGCCCTGGCGATGCCGTTCATCACGCCCATGGTGGTGTCGGTGCGGCGGTCGGCGGCGAACTCGTATAACTGCTTTCTGAGGTAGACAAAACCCTGCCCCGCCAGACGCGGCGTGCCCATGTTGTCATCGCCGAGACCCTTTTCGCCGTGACAGGACATGCAGGGTGGCGCCTCGCCCTTGCCTTCGGCGAAAATCTTTGCGCCGGCCTCGGCGTTACCCGCCAGCGTGAGCGCCTCCATGGGCATGGGCGTAGCTGCAGGCGCCGCGGCCTCTGCGGCCGGGGCTGGCTCCGCCGCCTGTTCTTCGGACCAGACCACGCCGAAGGCGCCGAGCGCGGCGGCCGCTAATAGTGCTGTTAAAAACCGACGCATAGTGAAACTCTCCTCGTATTTTTTAGAATTTCTTTTTAGTCGCCGTTTTATAGCCGACGATGGCGATGGCAAGCACCACGGCAATGATGATGCCGTACAGGGTCAGCACATCGCCGCTGCTATACTCAACGGACTCTTTGGCCAAATTCACCGATAGATCGAACAAGCTACACCTCCCTCAAAGCGCTTTTGTGTCAGGATGAAAAATTATATTATTCGAATTATGGCACGAAATTTCCGCCCGATGCAAGCGCACTTTTCATCTATGTCAGGCCATGCGTAACGGAGCGGGGGCGGGCCGGGGAGGAACCGGTTAACTTTATGGAAATCAAGGATTTTGTCGTCTTCATCATTCTGTTCATCTTCGCCGACATCATATTCTACCTGGTGGTGATGAAAGGTCTGATGGTCAAGAGCATCACCGAGGAAAGCCCGGTTGACCGGCAGCGCCGCGAATTGCAGGACGGCGAGCCGGGCTACTCCGGCGAGCTGTACCATACCGCGCCGCTCAAGGCGGTCATCCCGCTGTTCGCGGCGGCAGAGGGCAATCTCGCCGAACAGGCGCAGGACTTGACCCTGGTGATGCGCGAACAGGTGGAGCGGCTCGGCATGCGCAATCTGCGCGCCGTCGCGCCGCGCGGCCTCATTGCCGGGGAGGCGAAGCGCCTGGAACTCGGCATCAGCCATGACATCATCGCGCCCATCATGCGCGCGCTCAATCACGCCGCCCCGAGCAACGTCACCACCTTGAAGATCGGCGCGCAGCTCGCGCCCGCGCTTACCGGCGACGGATTCCGCGTCACCCCGCTCACCCCCGTGGAGCAGGCTCTGGCCGGGCGCTCCCGCTTACAGTGGGCATGGGAGGTGCTGCCCCTGAAGGGCGGCAAGCGCGCGTTGGCGCTGGATGTCACCTTGAAGATGAAAACGCCCGCTGGCGAGGAGACGCGCGTGTACTCCTGGCCGGAACTGGAAGTGAAGGTGGAGCCTAACCACTTTTTCGCCGTCAAGCAGTTGGTGAAAAACCGCTGGAAAGTCCTGCTCGCGGGAATCTCTGTGCTCGCGGCGGGCCTGTACGCCTGGCTGCGCTGGTAAACCCTGCGCCCGCTGGACGGGTGTCCGTGATGGATCCCCTCCACATTCTGCGCAGCGTATTCGGCTACGAGCGCTACCGCGTGCCGCAGGAGGAGGTCATCCATACCCTGATGGCGGGCAATGATGCGCTGGTGCTGATGCCCACCGGCGGCGGCAAGTCGCTGTGTTTCCAGATTCCGTCCATCGCGCGTCCCGGCACGGGTTTGGTCATTTCGCCGCTGATTGCGCTGATGCAGGATCAGGTGGCGGCGCTCAAGCAGGCCGGGGTGCGCGCCGCCTTTCTCAACTCCACGCTCGACGCCACGGCGGCGGGCATGGTCGAGCAGCAACTGCTGAACGGCGAACTCGATCTGCTCTACATCGCGCCCGAACGCCTGATGCTGGAACGCACCCTTGACCTGCTGGCGCGCGCCGGACTCGCGCTGTTCGCCATAGACGAAGCGCACTGCGTCTCGCAGTGGGGCCATGATTTTCGCCCCGACTATATCCAGCTCTCGGTGCTGCACCAGCGCTTCCCCGGTGTTCCGCGCATCGCGCTCACCGCCACGGCGGACGAGCCCACGCGGCGCGAGATCATCGCGCGCCTCGGGCTCGAAAACGCGCGCGTGTTCATCAGCGGCTTCGACCGCCCAAACATCCGCTACCGCATCAGCCAGGGAAACGGCAGCGCGCGCGAACAATTGCTGCGCTTTATCCGCGCGGAGCATGCGGGCGACGCCGGCATCGTCTATTGTTTGTCGCGCAAGCGCGTGGATGAAATCGCCGCCTGGCTCGAAGCTCAAGGCCTCGCCGCGCTGCCTTACCATGCCGGACTCTCCGCCGAGGTGCGCGAGCGCAACCAGGCGCGCTTCATCAACGAGGAGGGCGTCATCATCGTCGCCACCATCGCCTTCGGCATGGGCATAGACAAACCCAACGTGCGCTTCGTCGCGCACCTGAATCTGCCGAAGAGCATCGAGGCCTATTATCAGGAGACCGGCCGCGCCGGGCGCGACGGCCTGCCCGCCGACGCGTGGATGATTTACGGCCTGCAAGACGTGATTACCCTGCGTCAGATGCTGGAAAGCTCGCAGAGCGGCGATGCGCACAAGCGCGTCGAACGCCACAAGCTCGACGCCATGCTGGGATTATGCGAACTCACCACCTGCCGCCGTCAGGCGCTGCTCGCCTACTTTGATGATCCGTTGCCCGCGCCCTGCGGCAACTGCGATACCTGCCTGGAACCCCCCGCAACCTGGGACGCCAGTGTGCCGGCGCAGAAGGCGCTGTCCTGCGTGCACCGCACCGGGCAACGCTTCGGCGTGAACTATCTGATAGACGTGCTGCTGGGAAAAGAAGACGAACGCATCCAGCGCTTTGGACATGACAAGTCGAGCACCTTTGGCATCGGCAAGGACCTGGGTCAACAAGAATGGCGCGGCGTGTTCCGCCAACTCATCGCCCGCGGCCTGCTCGCCGTAGACCTCGAAGGCCACGGCGCGCTGAAACTCACCGACGCCTGCCGCCCCGTGCTGCGCGGCGAGGAGCGCGTCATGCTGCGCCGCGAAACCAAGCCCGAAAAGACCAAGAAAACCAAAGCCACCCGCGCAGCGCGCGGCGCCTTTAGCCAAGAAACCGACCAACGTCTATGGGAAGCGTTACGCGCCCGTCGCTTGGAAATCGCCAAGGCCCAAGGCGTGCCGCCCTACGTCGTGTTCCACGACGCCACCCTCGCCGAAATGGTCGCCCGCCGCCCGCAGACACTGGAACAGCTCGCGCACATCTCCGGCGTCGGCGAACGCAAACTCGCCGCCTACGGCGCAGATTTCCTTGAAGTCATCCGCGCGCACCCGCGCGATGACGCCTGAAAACATACCCGTCACCGACCCGCCGCCGAAACCTTGCGCGAGCAGAAGCTCCACCTCAAGCCGGTGTTCAAGGCGCTGGGGGTGGTACTCTTCTGAGATACTGAAATAAGTGATTGCACTTCGATCAACATCATATATAGAATCTCAATCTATGGAGTACTCTCTTGGTCATCAAACGCCTTATACGCCAAGATTGGGCTTGGGAGAGATAGTTTACTCAACGAAACCAGGGGCTGGCCTCAAGAGCACCCAACCTGCTTTTTTGGAGTTTTTCGCCGGAAGCGGTCTGGTCGCCGAGGGTCTCAAAGATGTCTTTAAGCCCGTCTGGGCCAACGACATCTGCGCGAAAAAGGCTGCTGTGTACTCTGCCAACCACAACGCCAACCATTTTCACCTTGGCTCGATTACCAATGTAAAAGGCCAAGACCTGCCGTATGCACCGTTGGCGTGGGCATCTTTTCCTTGCCAAGATATTTCTCTTGCCGACCTCCCCAAGAGTATCCATTCATATGCTTACTGAATTTGTTGTTGGCCAAAACTACACCAACGATCAAATCAGTGTGTCGCTCTCCGTTGAGAATCTAGGAGGAATTCGACCCGCCGTAGATAAAAATAAGGACGTGAGACACATTGCCATAATGACTAAACTCAATGGCCAATATAAGAATATTGCAGATAATCCTTATCATGATCGAATTGAAGGGGATGTATTGACATATACCGGGCAGGGACGGTCTGGAAATCAATCATTAACTGGGCGAAACAAACGAATTACTGAACAATATGAAAAGCCTGTACCGCTGTTTTGTTTCGCAAATTCAGCCAGGCAAACTTATGCCTTTCAGGGGTTGCTTCAGTTGTTGCGTCACTACCATGAATTACAGGTAGATAGCTCGAAAAAATTACGATCGGAGCAGCCGAAGGGGCTGCCGAGAGCCTTGGCATTGATGATCGCGTCGAGATCATGGATGCTTTGCGGTTCTTGACCGCCAACCTCTATAAAATGAGCCTGCTCAAGGGCGAGCAACGCAAGATCACCATCGAGAAGCTTGCCGAGAAATACAATGAGATCATCTTCAACCATGAATCCGACGCGAGCTTGCGCATTGACTTTGGTTGAAGCTGAATCCCTTGGCCGACAATCTAACCCCTGAGCAGCGAAGCGCTGCGATGCGGCGTGTGAAGGGCAAGGACACCTCGATCGAGCTTGCCATTCGGCGCTTTTTACAGAGCATAGACCAGCGGGGATACCGACTTCACCGAACTGACATCCCTGGTAAACCTGATATCACCTGGATAGGGCGCAAGCTCGCACTTTTTATCCACGGTTGCTTCTGGCATGGACATAACTGCCCACGCGGGGCCAGAATACCCAAAATTCATCGTACCTACTGGCAAACAAAGATTGAGAAAAACCGCCAGCGAGACGCTGTGCATCAAGAAGCTCTTAGGTCTTCTGGCTGGCGTGTGCTAATTCTTTGGGAGTGTGACCTAAATGATAAAAGGAAGATCACAAGGAAGCTTTCCCGCTTTCTTAAATTGAATCAAATAGAGTGATAACCTCATGGCCGGGTTCATATTACGTCTGCTGATTGTCGCGCTTGGATTGTGGCTGGCGTCGGAGCTGGTACCGGGCATTCAAGTGACAGGCGTGGGGACGTTGCTTGGGGCGGCGTTGTTGCTTGGCGTTGTCAACGCAGTGGTGCGACCGGTGCTGATTATCCTCACGCTGCCTGCCGCCATTTTTACGCTTGGATTGTTTTTGCTGGTAATCAACGCGGCGATGCTGGGGCTGGTGGCGTGGGCGTTTGACAACTTCACCATCACCGGTTTCTGGGCGGCGCTGTTCGGGGCGATTGTCGTGAGCATAACCGGCTGGCTCGCGTCGTACTTCATCGGCCCGCGCGGGCGGGTTGAGATCATCGTTGCGCGGCAGCGGCGCTACTGACGTACGCACTATTCGCCATTCGAAGGGCGTGCCTGATAATTATTCGCCCGCTTTCCTGCCATACAAAAACTACTCGCGGAGCTTGGCGTCACGCCCCGCCAGCGGGGGTGGCAGGCAATTCCCCCAGAGGAGATAGTATAGCCGGGCATCGTCTACCTCCGCCTCCTTTTTTCTGGGGATCAGGTCGCGTCTCATGGCCTTGTAAATCTCCACATCTACCGCCCAGGTCGCAGTACAGATGACGCCGGGGGGATTTAACAGGAAGTATTCCGCAAGGGCGTTTACCTCGTCCCCGGAGCCAAGTATCCCGATTTGAAACCGCGCTTCCTTGACGGCCTGACGGTATTGCGACTCAAGCTCTTCCGCCTTCTCAAGGTTGCTTTGCTGCTTCGACTCTTGCAATGCTGCCTGGCCACGCAGGAAAAGAAGGTAGGCGCTGCTGCGGAGCTCAAGCAGCTTGCTCTGCTCTTGTTGTTCTATCGCAGAAAAGTGCCCGATTATCGCGCCCAGCGCCACGCCAACCAGAGCGACTATTGCAACAACAAACGGGCTGCTCATGTTCATAAAGACAACTCCACGGCTGCCGAACCGCGAAAATTATGGCCCCCCTGGTGCATAACGGTCACACAGGCGGCCGGCAGAGAGCAGCGAGGGCGAGCGCAGCTTTAATGCTGTCGCCGCATGGGGTTACCAGGCTGGCCTGTACACTTAGATGCAAAGATAAACACATCGCGTTTTAGCAGCACCCGGTGTGGGGCAGATATTGATCAAGCACCCGATGAGAAAACAAAATTTACCCGCGGGTGCGCCCGGCGGATTCCACGCGGGACACCCGCGGTTCAGGCATACCCATTGGCCCATCGGAATCCAGACATTGCAAAACCGGAGCATTGTATGTAATGCAGCCCGGGGATTGGTGAGTTTGTATCGAGTGATCGTCGGCTTGGCTTTTGGCTTGTCCAGCCTGTGCTCCACGATTTTAAGCTCGGCACCCTCGGTTTTAAGAGCAAGGTCATAGAGTTCTTGAGCCAGCTTCATATGAGTCACGGCATTTGTGACACTCGCCGCCATTACCTTTTCCCATTTCTTCCCGAATGATTTGAGCTTTTGTTCAAGCCGGTTGGTCTGGGATTTTGCCTTGCTCACCTGTCTCGTCTTTTGCATGTGTATCTCCTTTTCATTTAAACCGCGTTATAGACAATCAAGCCGCCTCATACTTGCCCTGCAGCGCCTTGAGATTGGGTGGGTTGTACTGGATGCGGTACTTCTTCATGCCCTTGCGTTCCTCCACCACACTGTAAGTGGCCGCGCTTTGCTGCAAGGCGAACACCGATTCATGAATCCGGGGAAGGCGCGCGCAGGGTTTGTCGTCTTCCAGAATGTGAATGGTACGCATTCCTTTCTTGTATCCCAGGCCGTGAAAATGGAACTGGTAATCGGCTTCCCGCAGTTCCAGATAGCCCTTCAGTGTCGCCTCATGAAACCTCACCGGTGGCAAGCCTTGTTTACCGGTGTACTCATTGAGCTTGTCCACCATATAGTTGAATGAGATTCTGCCCAACTCGTCTTCGGCGTAGCCTCCGCCCACGTCCGCATGCACGCCCGGGAACCATACCTCCTCCACCACGCCGGGATTGTAGTTCATCAGGGTCGGCTCGAACGGTGTGCGCGTTTCATCAATGCTGACGAGGTGCAGGGCCTTTCTGATGTTGGGCGACACGTGTTTGTCCTTGAACAAGTCCCAGCGGTAAAACGGGATGCCTGCAATCTTCATGGGGATACCGAAGGCGTAGACGGTATCCCACACGCCGAGGAAGGTGACGTCCACCGGCCGCCTCTCGCCTTCCGGCTTATAACTCACGAACCAGTTTTCGATATGTTTTGTTACGTGATTTTCCCGGGGCGCCGTGGTAACCGTGATCTTCATGAGGAATACCCTCCTTGTGCAGTTGGCTCGCCAGCATGCGCGCGCTGGCGGCGCCCCGGCTGAAGCCGAATATGAAAATGCGATCGCCGTTCCGGTATTCCTTAGCGATGGTCGAATAGGCGTTATCGCGGATTCGCTTCTCATTTTTGCCCGTGGCGCCGCCGATCCAGGTCTCCATGCGCGTACTCTCCTCATCGCTGCCGACGCCTCTGAAGTATCTGGATATTTGCATTTCGGAGTCAACGTCGAGGGATTTGTACAATTTGGCAATGTTGGTAACGACACTGTCGCCGTCCTTGCCGGTCTCGTCATTCCAGGTGCCATCCATGCAGATGATAACGTTGCGCTCCCTGGGGGCGTGAGAAATCCTGAATATATTCTTGCGTATTTTCCATGAGCGGGCTCCTTGACGGATGGGGATTAAAAACCACTCTGCGGCTATTGATCGGGAAGCGTGTCGCGCCAATCCGCTACGGCGTCCTTGATGAGCGTTACATGGTCGTTGGCATCCAGAATCAATGTGAGCAGGGCAAGGCGCAGCGGCTCGAACAACTCCAGTTTGCCGGGTGCGCTGCGGTTGATGCGCTGCTTGTAGGCGGCCACCAGCTCGCGCATGGCGGCGGGGTTATGCACAGAGAGGTCGGCGAACAGCAGCGGCTCCGGACTCCTGACCTGATTCAGCGGCCGCAGGGTGGAAATCAGAAACGGGCCGGCGCCGCCTGATAGCAGGCGTCCAAACTTGTCATGCCCTCTGAGGGCGCCCAGCGCCAGGCTGCGATAGGTCAGGGCCAGTCCGGAGTGATAGCTGTCCAGGGCCGGGCGCGCATCGGCGGATTTGGCGGGGATGTTGAACAGATTGGTTTCCTCTTTGGGAATGAGCGCCGCTTCCAGATCGCCGGCGGTGCTGGTTGAGGACTCGATGGCCTCCAGCAGGGCCTGATAGCGTTGCGCAACGTCGTGCGGCAGGGATGGGGCATCTGCGCCCACCTTGCGCCCGAACAGCACATAGGTGTACAGGCCATAACCGGGGCGCTCGCCGTCAATCTGTAGCAACAGGTCGTAGGCGTGATGACGTATTTGCGGCGGCTCGTGTCCGTTTGCCATCGCGGGCGGCGGCTCCGTTTCGGCGCCGCCGTTTTTGTCCACGATGGGCGCCTGCTTTGCCTCTTGCGATGGAGGCTTGCAGGCGCCAATAAAAACGCTGACGCACACTGTCGCCAGCAACAGGCGCAGCGCGGCCAATTTCATTCCGCCCCCTCCTTGCGTCTTTTCCGGCGCATCCAGGAGGCGCTGAGCGCCACCGCCGCCAGCAGGGAAAGCAGTGCGATCAACGACAGAGCTTCGCCGATCTCCACCTGCGGGTACAGCCATTTGAACAGCGCAAGCAATACCGCACCCAGCACCGTTGCGATGATGAGCACTCTGCCGGCCAGCGATAGCGCACTGGACTCTTGCTTCATGAGCAGGCTCCTTGTTGTCTCAGGACAAAACCGGAAAGCTCTCTTACTTGTAGTAGTTATAGGTCATGATGTCGTCGCTGGTGGCGGTTTGGTTGGCGTTAAGCCTGGGCCGTAACGCGCTCCAGTAGGCCGTGGTATCGTTCTGTTTGCTCACCCACAGGGTTTGCAGAATCTGCGCGAGCGTGACCAGTTGCGCGCCCTGGTTGGCATCGGAGTGGCCCGCGACGCCGCGGTCGGCGCTGCCACCGTTGTTATCATTGGCGGTGTCGTACAGATCCCACAAACCGGCCGCCACGCGCCCCTCGTCGGTGGACATGTCGCGCAGGTTACATGACCAATTCTCGATGCTGAGCCCCGTGTCTCCGACGTTCCAATGGTCTATGCCATTGCCATTGCCCACCACAAGTCCGAGGGCCGTGGCGAACCCCTCGCTCCATGCCAGACCCGCGGAGGCGGCAGCGCACATGAAGTGTACGCCGCCCTCGCCGGGAACGCCGCCGTAGGCCTGGTCCATCACGGCGTGGCCGTACTCATGCCCCACGGTCTCCGGTGAGTCGCCGTATTGGGAGTCTATATTGATGATGCCGCCCCTGTAGTAGGTGCCGGAGGTAAAGCCGGGAAATCTGACCTCAACGTAACTCAGCTTGTGGCCGCTTTGATTCTCCGACAGCCACCAGGCGCGGCTGGCGCCCATCCACACGGCGGCGGCGCGCGCGTTATCGGTGATGCTGAAGTTGATGGCTACGCTGGGCGCGGTGATGTCGTCCCGGGTGGGTGAGCGCCAGGCATAGTAGAAAGGGAAATAGCCGCCCTGGCCGTCGGGGATGAGTTGCAGCACTGCGATCTTTCCCGGGCGGCGCGAGGTCTCGTAAAGATAGACGTCCACGCCGCCGCCGAACGGTCCATCATCGTTGTCCACGGTAATGGAGTAGTTGCCGCTGGCGTCGGTTTCGGTCGTGCCGAGCAGATCATCGGGGCTGAAGCTGTCGCTGTCCCAAATCTCGAGCGACGTGTTGGCCATGGGCACGACCACGCCGTTGACCGTGGTGCTGACGTTCCCCGTAATGAGCAGCTTTTTGGCGGCCCCCGGGATAGCCTGCGGGCGAGCGCCAGGCGTTAGCCGCCCGGAGCCGATGTTGTAGCCTGGAAGATGCACTTCTTTGGCGTCTTCCACCATCGGTCGTGACCCGGCCTTGTCTTGCTCTGCTTCGCGCTGCAACGGCGGCGGCGCCAAGCCTGGGCGAGCGCGCCGGGGTTGGAGGCCAAAGCCCGGTTCGGTCAGCGCGCGTTCCCGCCCGCGGATTTCGTGATACTTCTGCGGCAGCATCAGGCTGACTTCGCCCTCCTCGGTGAGACGCACATAACCGAGCGCGCCATCACTGACGCTTCCTTCTTCCTTCTCGACGATGGCGCTCAGTTCGAAATCACCGGCGGACTTGACGGGGATTTCAATAGCGAGCTTTTGGGCCTCCTTGACCGCAGTCACGCGCTCGATGAGCATTCCGCCCTCCACGGGGTTACCGTTTACCGGGGTGGTAAAAACGCGCAGCCTTGCGCGTACAGGCGTCGCCGCCTTGATCTCCAGCGTTGCGCGTATGGCCTTGTTGCCGGGCACGATCTGTACGCCGTCGGAGATATCAACGGTGACCGGGGCTTGCGGAGGAGCTGCTATGGCCGATCCGTGGAAAACAAGGCATCCGAGCAGAAGCGCGGCTATACGGCGGATGACGTTTTTCATGCGCATTTCTCCGGGTGGGTGTTATTTTGGCGTGACACCGCTGGCGAACCACATGAACGTGACGAAACAGTCATTCATGTCGCTGTCGCCGGCATCCTCCGAAAATACCACCGTCTGGTTGAGCGACAGGGTGGAGAACGCGCCGCTGGCGACGGCCTGGCTCGGTTTGAAGCCGCTGCCGTCGTTGTACTGGATCAAGCACTGAAAACTGTAAATACCCGGTGTCGAGATTGGATAAGTCCAGAAGCCGATACGCTTGCCTTCGCCGTTTCCATTGGCAGTGAGCGTCTGCTGGTTGGGACACTGGATGGTGGCTTGCTGGGTATACGCCGCAAAGGTATCCACCATGATGTAAAGCGTTACGTTCGGTTGTGTAACGGAAATATTGACGTTGATGGGATTCGGCATGATGCACGCTCCTTTAATGATGTGTTATCGCGTGATGCAGCAGCCCGATACCGGTACTGACAGGGTGACGCAAGAAATCATGGATGATTTTCGCGTCACCCTGCTGATGGCCTGCGCCGGCTATTTGCCTTTCAGGGTTTTGGATTTTTTCTGTTGGGACGGCTTGAAGATGTCCTCGCCGCTGATAATTTGGCCCGTGCTTGTCGAGCCATTGATAACCAGCTGCCAAAGGGTCGTTATCTGCCCCTGGTAGTAAAAGCCGGTCCACGCCGTGATTGAATTACACGACTCCGTGGCGTTTTCCCATAGCACGGTAAAAGTGATTGCGGTGCCGTAGACCCAGCCGGTGACGGGATAGGGTGTGTTTTGACAACCATACCCCGCTGCGCGGTTGATATAGTAACCACTCAAGCTGCCGGAGGGATCAACACTCTGGATATACAGTGTTGAACCGGACTGGTTGGTCCATGCGGACAAGGCTTGTACGCCGCCTTGCGTTGCATCTTTAGCCAACGCGGAGTTGATGCAAAACGCCAGAAAAAATACCGGTATCCACGCGCGGAAATTTATCATCGGTGCACCCTCCTTTGATATTTAAAGTTATGGAGAACACATGGCCGCTGCTGTGCGCGCCATCTGCTACGCACGGACCAAGATCATCCCCTGAAGGCCTGCGTAGAACAGTATTCTACGCCCACGGCGCGATGAGGAGCAATGAATAAACCCGGATGCCGCCTGATACAGCGATGTAATGTTAATTTTGCGTTAAAGAAGCGAAGGAACAGGTGCGCTGAAGTCTGGTCGCTACTGATGCTGTAAAACTCCGCTCATGGAGGGTTGCTGCGGCAAGAACAGCGCGGTTAAATCGTTGAGGTAACGCTGTCCTTGCGCGGTGGGGCGGATGGCGTGGAGGTCCCAAGTCAGCAGGCCGCGTGCTTCGGCCTGTTTGAGCGGCGCTTCGATGAGGGAAAGGGACAGACCGGTGCGCTCGATGAATAATTGCAGCGGAAAGCCTTCTGTCAGGCGCAGGATGTTGAGCATGAATTCGAATGCGGCGTCAGCGGGGGTGAGTGTGTTTTCTCCGCCAATGCGCGCGGGGGTTTCTGATTTATCCATATAGTCGCGCGGCTGCTTGAGTTTCCACAGACGGGTGATGGTTTGTTGTTGCGCGTCGGTGATTTTTCCGTGAGCGCCTGCGCCGATTCCTAAGTAATCGCCGAATTGCCAGTAGTTGAGATTGTGTTTGCAGCGCCTGCCCGCGCGCTGCGCGCAGGCGGGCGCGTCTTTCTGCGCGTAGGCCGAGACTTCGTAATTTTCATAGCCGTGTTCGGCGAGCTCTGCCTGACACCGGGTTTGCATGTCACCAATCAGATCATCGTCCGGCAGCGGCGGGGGGTGCAGGTGAAACAGCGTGTTGGGTTCGAGGGTGAGCTGGTAGTGTGAGAGATGCGTGGGCTCCAGAGCGGACGCGGTGTGTAAATCTTCCAACGCATCGTTTAACGATTGCCCCGGCAAGCCGTACATCAGGTCCAGATTGAAGTTGTCAAAGCCCGCCTCGTGCGCGCTCTCGGCGGCGCGTATGGCTTCTTTACGGCCGTGGATGCGGCCCAGATGCCTTAAACTTTCATTGTTAAAGCTTTGCACGCCGATGGATAGACGATTGACGCCAAGCGCGCGGAACTCCCTGAACTTCGCATATTCGCTGCTGCCGGGATTGGCTTCCAGCGTGATTTCCGCGTCGGGGCGAATGGCGAGACGCGCGCGCAGGGCGGAAAACAATTCATCGAGCGCTTCGGGCGAAAACAGGCTCGGCGTGCCGCCGCCGATGAACACGGAAACCACCGGCCTGCCCCAGATGCGCGGCAAATCCTGATCCAGATCGGCGATGAGCGCGCGCACGTAACGGCGTTCATCAAAATCATTGCGTTTTTCATGCGAGTTGAAATCGCAGTACGGACACTTGCGCTCGCACCACGGCAGATGAATATACAACGACAGCGGCGGCAGCGCCGCGAACTTAAACTGCGGGCTCATGTGCAACGGCGATTTGTAATGCCTCCAGCATTTTCTTGAGCGCCTGCGCACGGTGGCTGAGGCGGTTTTTGACTTCCGGCGGCAGTTCCGCGGAGGAGCAGCTATGGCTGGGGACGAAGAACACCGGGTCATAGCCGAAGCCGTGTTCACCCCTGGCTTCGAGCAGGATGCGGCCTTCCCAGACGCCCTGGCAGATGATGGGCGTGGGGTCGAGTGCGTGGCGCATGTACACCATGACGCACACGAAGCGCGCGCCGCGTTGCGCCTCCGGCACCTCGCTGAGATCGCGCAGCAGTTTTTCCAGATTGGCCCAGTCGGACGCGCCTTTGCCCGCGTAGCGCGCGGAATAGATGCCGGGTGCGCCGTGCAGGGCGTCCACTTCCAGACCGGAGTCATCGGCCAGCGCGGGCAGGCTGGTGTGACCGGCGGCGTGGCGCGCCTTGATGATGGCGTTCTCGACGAAGCTGAGGCCCGTCTCTTCGGCGTCCGGCACGTTGAACTGCGATTGCGGAACGATCTCCGCCATGCCGCCCGCCAGCGCCTGAATTTCCAGCACCTTGCCTGGGTTGCTGCTCGCCAGCACGATCTTAGGCGGTAAGTGCGGCCTTTTGCCTTTGGATGACATCCTGAATTCCTGCGCGCGCGAGTTGCAGCATGGCTGACATCTCCTGTTCGCTGAACGGGTGGCCCTCGGCGGTGCCCTGGACTTCGATGTAGCCGCCCGCGTCGTTCATCACCACGTTCATGTCGGTTTCGCAGGTGGAGTCTTCGGCGTAATCCAGGTCCAGCACCGGCGTGCCTTTATATATGCCGACCGAGATGGAGGCGACCAGCGCACGCAGCGGATCGCGCGTGAACAAACCCTTGTGCTGCAATCCGCCAAGCGCATCGTGCAGCGCGAGGCAGCCGCCGCTGATGGAGGCGCAGCGTGTGCCGCCGTCGGCCTGAATCACGTCGCAGTCCACGGTGATGGTGCGCTCGCCCAGCGCGGCGAGGTCCACCGCCGCGCGCAGGGAGCGGCCGATCAGGCGCTGTATCTCATGCGTGCGCCCGCCCTGCCTGCCCTGCGCGGCCTCGCGCGCGGTGCGCTTGCCGGTGGCGCGCGGCAGCATGCCGTATTCAGCGGTCACCCAGCCCTGGCCTTGGCCCTTCAGGAACGGCGGCACTTTTTCGTCCACCGAGGCGGTGCAGATCACCTTGGTGTCGCCGATCTCAACCAGCACCGAGCCTTCGGCGTGCTTAGTGTAGTGACGCGTGAAGCGGATAGGGCGTAACTGAGCGGGGGCGCGGGCGCTGGGGCGCATGATGGGGTGATGAAAATTTCCAATAAAGAAAACATTTTAACACAGCCGCTTTACGCGGCGCGCCTCACTTGCGCGCGCGCGCCAATCCACCTAGTATGTGGGCTCTCTTTTTCAAAGCCCAAACTACTACGTGACCTCCAGCATGACCGCCTTTGCGCGGCAACAACAGCAAACCGAATGGGGCAGCCTGTGCT
>QZKM01000032.1 GCA_003599485.1 Gammaproteobacteria bacterium | reverse complement strand
TTTGCCGATGACACGATGACGGTTTCGTACGACCATGTAAAAAAAATTTGCCGCTTAATGAAAGAAGAAAAAATGATCTGGGGGGCGCAGTCAAGAGTTAATAACGCCGCCGCCAGCACGATCGCCACGGCCAGCGTCAGCCACAACGTGCCCGCAAGGTGGCGCCACGCCGACGGCGCATGGCGCGCGGCGCGCTCCAGCCACATGCGCAGCTTGTGGGTTATTATTTCCTGCATCTTGACGGTTTAAGTCAGCACCACGTCATATTGTTCCTGGGTATACTGCGACTCGACCTGGAACTTGATCGGTTTGCCGACGAATTCCTCCAGTTCCGCCAGGCTGGCGGACTCTTCATCGAGCAGCAAATCCACCACCTCCTGCGAGGCGAGCACCAGGAAACGCTGCGCCTCGAACTGGCGCGCGGCGCGCAGGATTTCGCGGAAGATTTCGTAACACACGGTCTCCACGCTCTTCAGCTCGCCGCGCCCCTTGCACACCGGACACGGCTCGCACAGCACATGTCCCAGGCTCTCGCGCGTGCGCTTGCGCGTCATCTCCACCAGCCCCAGCGCCGATACCCCGCTGATATGGGTACGCACGCGGTCCCGTTCCAAGGCCTTTTCCAGGGCGCGCAACACCTGCTGGCGGTGTTCAGCGTTCTGCATATCTATAAAATCCAGTATGATGATGCCGCCCAGGTTGCGCAGGCGCAGCTGGCGCGCGATGGCCTGCGCCGCTTCCAGGTTGGTCTTGAAAATGGTCTCGTCAAGATTGCGGTGACCGACGAAGGCGCCGGTGTTCACGTCTATCGTGGTCATGGCCTCGGTCTGATCTATCACCAGGTAACCGCCGGACTTGAGTTGCACGCGCCGCTCCAGGGCCTTTTGTATTTCATCCTCCACGCCGTACAGATCAAAGATCGGGCGCTCGCCGGGATAGTGTTCGATGCGTCCCGTCAACTCCGGCGTAAACTTCGCGGCAAAGTCGAGCACGCGTTGATAGGTTTCGCGCGAATCCACGCGCACCTGCTCGATTTCCATGCCCACCAGATCACGCATCGTGCGCAACACCAGCGGCAGGTCTTCATACAGCAGGCGCGGCGCGGGTTCCGCGGCGGCGCGCTCGGCGATAGAGGCCCACAGCTTTTGCAGAAACTCGCGGTCGGCGGAGAGTTCCTGCGCGCTCACGCCCTCGGCCAGGGTGCGCACAATATAACCGCCCTCCAGTTCGGCCGGGCCGAGCATCGCCAGCGCATCCTTGAGACGCTGACGCTCATCGGCGCTCTCGATCTTTTGCGACACGCCGATATGCGGCGTGCCGGTCGTTCCCGGCATCCTGCCTCCCGCGACATTAGTACGTCCTTGTACGTCAGGCGTGAACACCAGATAACGCGACGGCACCGCGATCTGCGTAGTAAGCCGCGCGCCCTTGCTGCCGAGTTGATCCTTAATCACCTGCACCACGATGTCCTGTCCTTCGCGCAGCAGGCCGGTAATGGACTCCGACGCCTTTTTCTCCGGCGCGGCGTCCGGTTCGGCGGCGGGCCGCGGCACGACTACGTCCCTGTACGGCACCGGAACCGCGTCGGAGGCGTGCAAAAACGCGGTGCGCTCCAGGCCGACATCCACGAACGCCGCCTGCATGCCGGGCAGCACCCGTTTCACGCGGCCTTTATAGATGTTGCCCACCAGTCCGCGCTTGCGTGTGCGCTCGATGAAAATATCCTGCAACACACCGTTTTCCACCAGCGCCACGCGTGTTTCGCGCGGGGTCACGTTCATGAGTATTTCGCGGCTCATGTTTTTATGCCTAAAAAAGCGGTGCATTCATGACGCTATGCACGATGATAGGGATGATTTTTCAGTATACTCCAGGCCCGATACAACTGCTCGGCGGCCACCACTCGCACCAGGGGATGGGGCAGTGTCAGCTTCGATAGCGACCACTTAAACTGCGCGCGTTTGAGGCAGGATTCGGCCAGGCCGTCGGGTCCGCCGATCAGCAGCGCCACGTCGCGGCCTTCTTGGAGCCAGTTCTGGAGTTGCGCGGATAATTGTCCGGTGCTCCACTCCGTACCGCGCACATCGAGGGCGATAACGCAGCAGCCCTTCGGGATCGAGGCCAGCATGCGTTCGCCTTCTTCCTGCACGGCGCGTGCGTTATCGGCGTTCTTGCCGCGCTTGCCCGGCGGGATTTCAATCAGATTCAACCGTAACGAAGACGGCAGGCGCTGGGCATATTCCCGGTAGCCTGCCCTGACCCACTCAGGCATGCGCTCGCCCATGGCGATGAGATGAATACGCAGCGCTTAAACCCCGCTCGATTTTGTTCGCGCCCTGGCGCCGGTTTTTGGCCTGGTCTTGGACGCCGGTTTGGCGGAGTGAAGTTTGGGCTTGGCTCTGGAGACGGGGCGCGCTGCTTTTGCGCGCGCAACAGGAGCGCGTCCGGGCGCGGCGCCCCACAGCTTTTCCAGGTTGTAAAAATCGCGCATCTGCGGCAGCATCACGTGCACCACCACGTCACCCAGATCTATCAGCACCCATTCCCCTTCGCGCTCGCCTTCCACGCCCAGCGGGCGGCAGCCCTTCAGTTTGGCCTTTTCCACTACTACACCGGCAAGCGATTTGACGTGACGGCTGGAGGTGCCGCTGGCGATCACCAGCATATCGGTGACGTCGGAAATACCGCGCACGTCCAGCGCCTTGATGTCGAGCGCCTTTCTGTCCTCCAGCGCGCCGATAACGAGTTTTTTTAAATGATTGAGTTGCATGTATTCCGCCTGGTTATGTCGAGCTGTATATACGTTGCGTGTGGATCATGTCACAGACCGGGTCCGGAGTGAGGTAGCGCACGCTTTTGCCCTGCGCGACCAGGGCGCGGATGCGCGAAGAGGAGATGTCCAGCGCTGGCAGGGTCCAGAGCACGATCCGGCCGTGTGCATGCCTGCGCAGTCCGGTCGCATCCGCCACGCGATGCTGCGCCAACAATTCCCCGACCTCGCCCGTAGCGTTCATCATCCAGCCGGGGCGGTGCGCCACGGCGAGGTGGGCGTAGTTCAGCAATTCGCGCCAGCGGCGCCAGGTGGGCAGTCCGAGGAAGGCGTCCATGCCGAGGATCAGACACAGCGGGGTATGAGGAAATTCCGCGCGCAACGATGCCAGCGTATCTATGGTATAGGACGGGCCCGGCCGGGTGATTTCCCTGTCGTCCACGCGCAGGCCCGGTTCATCCTGCGTCGCGGCGCTCAACATGGCGAGGCGCAGCGTAGCGCTCGCCACCGGCGGCGCGCGATGCGGCGGTATTCCGCAAGGGAGCAGACGCACCTCGTCCAGATTCAACTCCTGCCGCGCCTCCAGCGCCAGTCGCAGGTGTCCGCAGTGTACCGGATCGAAGCTGCCGCCGAGGAGGCCGATCATGAATACAGGGGAAAGGAAAAAGGGGAAAGGGGAAAGGAGGCTATCATTTCGTTGCATTGGGGAGCTATTTTTGTTTCTCCCTTTTCCCTTGCCTCTTTTCCCTTTCCCCTATTTTCTAATATGCCCATCACCCAGCACGATGAATTTCTGCGTGGTGAGCCCTTCCAGACCGACCGGGCCGCGCGCGTGCAGTTTGTCGGTGCTGATGCCGATCTCCGCGCCCAGGCCGTATTCAAACCCGTCGGCCAGGCGCGTGGAGGCGTTGACCATCACCGAACTGGAGTCCACCTCTCGCAGGAAGCGCTGCGCGTGCGAGTAGTCTTCGGTCACGATGGCGTCGGTGTGCGACGAGCCGTGGGTCTGAATGTGCTCAATCGCTTCATCCAAATCCTTGACCACGCGCACCGCCAGTATCGGCGCGAGGTATTCGGTATCCCAGTCTTCCGCCGTGGCCGCCTTGGTTCCCGGCGCCAGCGCGCGCGCGGTTTCGTCGCCGCGCAGCTCCACACCGGCGTCCTGGTACATCTTGCCGAGTCTGGGCAGCACGCGCGGCGCGATATCCCGGTTCACCAGCAGCGTTTCCATGGTGTTGCACGTGCCGTAGCGCTGGGTCTTGGCGTTATAGGCCACCTTGATCGCTTTATCTATATCGGCCTTGCCGTCTATGTACACGTGACACACGCCGTCCAGGTGCTTCAGCACCGGCACCGTGGCCTCTTCGCTGATGCGCGCGATCAAACCCTTGCCGCCGCGCGGCACGATCACGTCTACATAGTGCTTCATGCGGATCAACTCGCCCACTGCGGCGCGGTCAGCCGTCGCTATCACCTGCACCGCGTCTTGCGCCAACCCGGCCTGTTTAAGCCCGGCATGGATGCAGGCGGCGATGGCCTGATTGGAATGCAGCGCCTCGGAACCGCCGCGCAAAATCGCGGCGTTGCCGGACTTGAGGCACAGGCCGGCGGCGTCCGCGGTGACATTGGGGCGTGACTCATAAATGATGCCGATCACGCCCAGCGGCACGCGCATTTTGCCCACCTGAAAACCCGCCGGGCGGAATTTGAGATCGCTGATCTCGCCTACCGGGTCGGGCAGCGCCGCGATCTGGCGCAGTCCCTCGGCCATGCTCTTGACGCGCGCCTGAGTCAACTCCAGCCGGTCCAGCATGGCGGCGTCCAACCCCGCCCTTTTACCCGCTTCGATGTCCTTTTTATTGGCGGCAAGCAGCGAATCAAAATCGCGCTCCATGGCTTCCGCCATCGCCAGCAAGGCGTCGTTCTTGGCCTGGGTCCCGGCGCGGCTCATGGCGCGCGCAGCGGCGCGCGCGCGCTTGCCCACGTCCTGCATGTATTGCTTGATGTCCAGCATCTCGACTCGTGCGTTCATCGTCTCGTTCTCATGCGCGTGCACGGCGCAGCGTGACGCCGGCCACACCCAGGCTCAATGCCAGCAACTCATCCCATGAGCGGCCCGGCGCAAAGCCCTTTATTACCCGCTCCGCGTGCGCCGCGCGGCGCAGCAATCTCCACCAGGCGCGCGTTTTGTGGCGCTGCATGGCCTGTTTTATCAAAGGCTTTCTTTTTTCCCACACCTTGTGCCTGGCCAGTATCTGCTCCGTGCCCATGCCCTTGCCATTATCATACGCCATCGCGGCCAGTGCGCGCACCTCGCGCGCCAGCGCCCACAGGATCAATGCCGGTTCTTCCGCCTCCGCACGCAGGCCGTTTAACACCCGCACGGCGCGCGCGGCGTCACCGGCGAGCGCCGCGTCTACCAGCGTGTACACGTCAAAGCGCGCGCTGTCGGCCACCGCCTCGTGCACCGCATCCGCAGTGACCGGCGCCGCGCCGTACAACAGATACAGTTTCTCGATATCCTGCGCCGCGGCCAGCAGGTTGCCTTCCACGCGCGCGGCCAGCAGCTCGACGGCGTCCTCGCCCGGCTGCATGCCCCTGGCGCGCATGCGCGCCGCGACCCAGCCCGGCATGGCGCGCGCCTCCACCGGCCACACCTGCACCAGCACCCCCGCTTCATCCAGCGCGCTCACCCATTTGGTTTTTTGCGCGGCGGCGTCGAGCTTGGGGCAGGTGAGGAGCAGAATCACATCGGGCGGAGTTGCCTGCGCGTAGGCCAGCAGCGCCGCTGCCCCGGTCTCGCCCGGCTTGATGCCGGGCAAACGCAGTTCGATCAGCTTGCGTTCGGCAAACAGCGACAGGTTTTGCGCCGACTGCGTGAGCGCGGCCCAGTCAAAACCGGTCCCCGCGTTGAAAATGATGCGTTCGCCGTATCCCTGGGCCCGCGCCGCGGCACGGACGGCGTCACACGCCTCCTGCGCCTGCAATGGCTCGTCGCCGCTCACCAGGTAAACCGGCGCCAGTCCCCGGCGCAGGTGTGACGCAAGTTGCTCGGCCTTGACTCTCACCGTTACCGGATATTCAGCGCCTGCACCCGGCGCAATATCTGCCCGGCGGCGTCGCGTTGCAGCCCCTGGCGCAACACGGTCTCTTCGGCCTCCTTGCCCAGCACCTGGGTTTCGTCAAACACGAAATCGCGCGTCAGCCTGATCGTTTGCGCGTCGGAGAGAGCCTTGCCGTCTTTGTCCTGCACCTCGAAGCTCACCGTGTACACCAGTTCAAACTCGCGTACCTTGCCGGTGCTGCCCACCGACCGCACCTGGCGCTCCAAGGTTTCGCCGCCGAGTATCACCACCGCCTGAGCCTCCTCCCGACTCTCCACCAGCCGCGCCCCGCTGCTGCGCGCGGCGCTACGCAACTCGCCCGCCAGACCCGTGGCGCCCGCCGGTAAATACAACGCCGGCAGACTGGAAAGCTGTTCCATACTACCGCGCAGGTGAAACCCGCACGCCGTCAGCAGCAATGCCGGGATCAGCCCGAATATCAAAAATTTTATTGTTCTCATATCAACCTCATCTATTCCGCCACCACGACGTTGACCAGCTTACCCGGCACGGCGATCACTTTTTTGATCTGCTTGCCCGCGATGTAGCGTTGCACGTTCGCATCCGCCAGCGCCGCCGCCTCCACCGCCTCACGCGCGGCTCCGCTCGCCACGCTGACATGGCCGCGCAGTTTGCCGTTCACCTGCACCACCAGCTCCATAGTGTCACTGATTAGGGCGCTTTCGTCCACTTCGGGCCAGGGCACGTTGACCACTGCGTCCTCGTGGCCAAGCGCCTGCCACAGCGCGTGGCTGATATGCGGCGTGATGGGAGCGAGCATCAGCGCGACAATCTCCAGCGCTTCCTGCATCAAGGCGCGGCCGGCGCCGCTGCCGCCGGCGCTGCTATCAGCAAACTTCCCCAGCGCATTGGTCAACTCCATCACCGCGGCGATGGCGGTATTAAAAGTGTAGCGCCTGCCGATGTCGTCGCTGACCTTGGCCAGCGTGCGATGCACCGCGCGACGCAATTCGCATTGCTCCGGGTTGAGCGCTCCGCCGCTGAAGGCCGTTACACAGCCTTGATTCACATGCGCGGCGGCGAGCTTCCACAAACGTTTGAGAAAACGCGACGCGCCTTCCACGCCAGCATCCGACCACTCCAGCGACTGCTCCGGCGGCGCGGCGAACATCATGAACAAACGCGCGGTGTCGGCGCCGTATTTTTCGATCAACTGCTGCGGGTCCACGCCGTTGTTTTTCGACTTGGACATGGTTTCGATCCCGCCCACCGTCACCGGCTGGCCGTCGCTGTTCAGCTTTGCCGACACGGTGCGGCCCTTGGCGTCACGCTCCAGGGTGACTTGATGCGGGAAGAAATAATCTTTTTTACCGTTCGCCTGTACGCGGTAAAAGGTTTCGGCCAGCACCATGCCCTGGGTGAGCAGTTTTGTGAACGGCTCATCGCCCGCCACCAGTCCCTCGTCGCGCATCAGCTTGTGAAAAAACCGCGCGTACAAAAGATGCAGAATCGCGTGTTCGATGCCGCCGACGTATTGATCCACCGGCAGCCAATGGCGTGCGCGTTCATCCACCATGCCGGAAGCCGCATCGGGAGAGCAATAACGCGCGTAATACCAGGACGACTCGACGAAGGTGTCCATGGTGTCGGTCTCGCGCCGCGCCGGTTTGCCACACTGCGGACACGTGGTTTCATAAAACCCGGACAACCTGGCGAGCGGATTGCCGCTGCCATCCGGCACGATGTCTTCCGGCAAGCGCACGGGAAGCTGATCGTCCGGCGCAGGCACATCGCCGCAATCGGCGCAATGTATGATCGGAATCGGGCAACCCCAGTAACGCTGACGTGAGATGCCCCAGTCGCGCAGGCGGAACTGGATGCGCGCCGCGCCGAGTTTTTTCGCCTTGAGCGCGGCTTCCATTTTATTGAACGCGCCCTCGAAATCGAGGCCGTCGAATTCGCCGGAGTTGCACAAAATGCCGTGTTCGGTGTAAGCGGCGGCAAGAGGGGAGGCCAGCTCACCCTCCGCAGGGCGGATGACCTGCTTGATGGGCAACCCGTACTTCATGGCGAATTCAAAATCGCGCTCGTCGTGCGCCGGCACCGCCATCACCGCGCCTTCGCCGTAGCCCATGAGCACGTAGTTCGCCACCCACACCGGAAGTTTTTCTCCTGTGAACGGATGAATGACGAACTCGCCCGTGGCCATGCCTTTCTTCTCCTGCGTGGCGAGTTCGGCCTCGGTCACGCCGCCCTTTTTGCACTCTTCAATAAAGGCGTGCAGCTCGGGGCTTTTTGCAGCGGCTTTAACAGCCAGCGGGTGCTCGGCGGCGACCGCAACATAGGTCACGCCCATCAGCGTGTCGGGGCGCGTGGTGAATACCTTGAGCACACCGCGGCCGCTGGCATACGGAAAGTGCACCTCCATACCGCGGGACTTGCCGATCCAGTTGCGCTGCATGGCCTTGACCTGTTCTGGCCAGTGCGGCAGATGGTCGAGACCGGCGAGCAGTTCGTCGGCGTAAGCGGTGATGCGGAAATAGTACATCGGGATCTCGCGCTTCTCGATGAGCGCGCCGCTGCGCCAGCCGCGCCCTTCGATCACCTGCTCATTGGCGAGCACGGTTTGGTCCACCGGGTCCCAGTTCACTACGCCGCTCTTTTTATAGATGACGCCCTTCTTGAACAGGCGCGTGAACAACCATTGCTCCCAGCGGTAATAATCGGGATCGCAGGTGGCCAGCTCGCGCTCCCAGTCATACGCGAACCCCAGGCTTTTCAGTTGCGCACGCATGGTGGCGATGTTGTCCCAGGTCCACCTGGCGGGCGGCACCTTGTTTTGCATCGCGGCGTTTTCCGCCGGCAGGCCGAACGCGTCCCAGCCCATGGGCTGCAACACGTTCTTGCCCTGCATGCGCTGGTAACGCGCGATCACGTCGCCGATGGTGTAGTTGCGCACGTGGCCCATGTGCAGCCGGCCGCTGGGATAGGGGAACATGGACAGGCAATAATACTTGGGGCGAACATTATCTTCCTGCGCCTTGAAGACCCGATGATGCTCCCAATAGCGTTGGGCTTCTTGTTCTATTTTGTCAGGCTGGTAGTGCTCGTCCATGTGGCTCAATCCGGCTCTTTCCCGATGCGCGTGAAATGGCTTATTTTACGCGGAAACAGCAGCCAGGCGAACAGGAACAGCAACAGCGCCAGCACCGGATAATTGCCCCAGCGCACGTATGGCGCCGCTCCCCTTCTCGGCTGCGCCTCACCCGTCACCACATGGGTCTCGAACTGCGGCGAGCGTGCGAGGATTTTTCCGCGCGCGTCTATGATCGCCGAGATGCCGTTGGTGGTCGCGCGCAGCATGGCGCGTCCGGTCTCCAGCGCGCGCATGCGCGACATCTGCAACGCCTGGTGCGGCGCGAGCGAATCGCCGTACCAGGCGTTGTTGGTGCCGTTCACCAGCAGCGCCGCCTCCGGCAGGCCCTCGATGATTTCCTCGCCGAAGATGTCTTCATAACAAATGGATACGCCGACCTTATAACCCGCCGCCGCGAGCAGGGCCTGCCGCTCCGGGCCGGGGCTGTAACCGGACATGGGCAGATCAAAAAACTTAATCAGCCCGCGCAGCCATTTTTCAAACGGCACGTAATCGCCGAACGGCACCAGGTGGCGCTTGAAGTAAAAACCTTCACTCGTGCCCACGCTCATCATGCTGTTGTAGTAACGCCGCGTTTCGAGGTCGGCGACGGACAGGCCGATGATTAAATCCGTGCCCTGCGCGCGCGCCTCGTCACCCAAGCGCGCCAGATAATTGCCGGCGATCTCATGATAAAACACGGTAAGCGCCGCCTCCGGCCACACGATGAGATCATCCCCCCAGCGCTGGCGCGTGAGACCGGCGTAGAGATCGAGCGTGCGCTGGCGCTGCTCCGGCTGCCATTTAATATCCTGCGGAATGTTGCCCTGCACCAGGCTGACCTTGAGCGGCGCGTCCAGCGGCTGCGTCCACTCCATGCGTCCAAGCAATGCACTGCCGCCCCATAACAGCGCCAGCGCAACGAGCGCGCGCAATTTCATGCTTTTCTCCGCGCACAGCAGCACGATTAATAGCGCCGCGCTGAACACGGTCGCCCATGACACGCCGTACACGCCGAGCAGCGGCGCAATACCGGAGAGCGGCGCGTCTATCTGGCTATAGCCGATATTGAGCCAGGGAAAGCCGGTGAATATCCAGCCGCGCAACCATTCAAACAGGGTCCAAGCGGCGGGAAACGCGAGCAGGATTTTCCTGTTGTCCGGCAGCGGAAAGAGACGCGCGGCGAAGTAGCCCGTTAACGCCGGGAACAGGGCGATAAACGCGACAAACAGCGCCGTCAGAAAGACCGCCAGTGGCACGCTGGCGTAGCCGAAGTCGTGTATGGCGACATACACCCACGACACGCCCACGCCAAACTGGCCGAGGCCGAACAGATAGCCGCGCCACAATGCGCGGCGCGGCGTCGCGCCGAGCCAGGTGATGAATAATAACGCCGGTGAAATAACGGCGAGCGGAAACCACGACAGAGGGGCGAAGGCGAACGGCAGCGCCGCGCCTGCAAGCAAGGCAAGCACATCGCCGCGCCAGGCGCGCGTGACAGGGTGCAATGAATCGGTCACGCTCAGGCGGCGGATGACACCTTCTCATCCGCGGGCGCGCGCAGCGACACCTGGATCAGGTGCAGGCGGCGGCCGTCGGCGCGCAGCACCTTGAAGCGCAGCTTGCCCAGGGAAAGGGCTTCGCCGCGTTTGGGCAGACGCCCGAAGTGATGCATCAACACGCCGCCGATGGTGTCGAATTCTTCGTCGCTGAAATCGGTGCCGAAGCGCTGATTGAATTCCTGAATCGGGGTGAGCGCCTTCACGGTGAAATTGGCCGGGCTGTGCTCGGTGATGAAGTCCTCTTCTTCGATATCATGCTCATCCGCGATCTCACCCACGATTTCCTCCAGCACGTCCTCGATGGTGACCAGACCGGCCACGCCGCCGTATTCGTCCACCACGATGGCCATGTGGTTGCGGCTGGCGCGGAACTCTCGCAGCAGCACGTTGAGGCGCTTGGCTTCGGGGATGAACACCGCCGGGCGCAGCACGTCGCGCACCTGGAAGTTTTCGCCGCCCTCCTCGGCGAAATAGGCGAGCAGGTCCTTGGCCAGCAGGATACCCACGACTTCGTCCTTGTTTTCCCCGATTACCGGAAAGCGGGAATGCGCGGACTCGATGACGACAGGCAGAATGTCGCGCGGGTGCGCGTCGCGCTCCACCACCGCCATCTGCGAACGCGGCACCATGATGTCGCGCACGCGCATTTCTGACACCGCCAGCACGCCCTCGATCATGAGCAGCGCGTCGGCGTCCAGCAGGTTGCGTTGTTCCGCGTCGCGCAGCAACGCGATGAGTTGCTCACGGTCGCGCGGCTCGCCGAGCAGCGCCTGTCCCAGCCGCTCAAACCAGCCGCGGCGCTCGGAGGTCAGCGCGGATACGCTATCCGGGTCGTCTTGGTTCATGTCATTCACTCAAATAAGGATCGGGGTAGCCCAGGCGCTTGAGCAAATCTTTTTCTCTCCGCTCCATGATGCACGCCTGCCTGTCCGTTTCGTGCTCGTAACCCATCAGGTGCAGCACGCCATGCGCGGTCAGGTGCGCGAAATGCGCGTGCGGCGTCTTGCCTTGCGCACGCGCCTCGCGCTTTACCACCGGCGCGCAAATCACCACGTCGCCCACGTAGCGCGCCGCGTGCGGGTCTTGCAGCGGAAAGGACAGCACATTGGTGGCGCCGCGCTTGCCGCGGTAAATCCGGTTCAGGCGCGCGCCTTCCGCCGCGCCCACGATGCGTAGCGTCACGCTCCCCCGCGCGCCGTTGAAGGCCGCTTCCGCCCAGCGCCTGAACTGCCGCGGCGCGGGCAGGCCCTTGCGCGACAACCCGTATTGCACCGCCACACCGGCCGCCGGAGGACGGCGCGCCTCAGCCACCCGGTTTGGGCGGCGGCGTTTGCTCGAAACTCTCATAGGCGGTCACGATGCGCTGCACCAGCGGATGACGCACCACGTCCTGCGCGCTGAAAAAGGTGAAGCTGATGCCTTCGACGTCTTTCAACACCTCCACCGCGTGGCGCAGGCCCGATTTACGCTCGCGCGGCAAGTCCACCTGGGTCACGTCACCGGTGATCACCGCTGTGGAGTTGAAGCCGATGCGGGTCAAAAACATTTTCATTTGTTCGGCGGTGGTGTTTTGCGCCTCGTCCAGGATAATGAAGGCGTCGTTGAGCGTGCGTCCGCGCATGTAAGCGAGCGGCGCGATCTCAATGGCGTTGGTCTCGATCAGTTTCGCCACGCGCTCGAAGCCGAGCATCTCATACAGCGCGTCGTACAATGGGCGCAGATAGGGATCAATCTTTTGCGCCAGATCGCCGGGCAGAAAGCCCAGCCGCTCGCCCGCCTCCACCGCGGGACGCACCAGCACCAGGCGGCGCACGCGCTCTTTTTCCATCGCCTCCACCGCGCACGCCACCGCGAGATAGGTCTTGCCCGTGCCCGCCGGGCCGATGCCGAAGTTGATATCATACGCCAGGATATTTTTCAGATAGCGCTGCTGGCTGAGATTGTAGCCCTTGACCAGCCCGCGTTTGGTGCGCACGCTGAGCGGCGTCCTGCCGGCGGTGTGTTGCGCGGGCTCGCGCAACAGCTCCACATTGCTCTGATGCAGATAGAGGTGTACCTGTTCGGGTGTAAGCGGCTCGTGGGTGGTTTCGGCGTACAGGCCCTTCAACACCTCGCCCGCGCTGCACACCGGTTGCGCCTCGCCGATCACGCGAAACACGTTGCCACGGTTGGCGATTTCCACCCCCAGGCGGCGCTCCACCAGGCGCAGATTCTCATCGAACTGGCCGCACAAACTCGCCAGCCGCTGGTTGTCGGCGGGTTCCAGCACGAAGTCACTGGAGTGCGGGTGTTCGGTGTCGTCCGCAGGGCGTGACTGCCGCAAGCGTTTACTCACAATTCATATTATACATCAACGCGCAACCAATTCTCCACGAAGTGAATTGGGCAAAGCCTCGATAATGCGCACGTCGGCGAACACGCCGATCAAGCTCGCGTCGCCGGGGAAATTCACCACGCGATTGTTCTCCGTGCGCCCGGCATACAGGCGCGCGTCCTTGCGCGACGGGCGCTGCACCAGCACGCGCTGCACCGTGCCCACCATCCCCCGTGAGATGGCGGCGGCCATTTGATTAATCCGCGCCTGCAATGCAGCGAGCCGCCTCTGTTTCACTTCCATCGGCGCCGGGTCGGGCAGGCTCGCCGCAGGGGTGCCGGGGCGAGGGCTGTAGATGAAACTGAATGACTGGTCAAACCCTATCTCTTCTATCAGCCGCATGGTCGCGGCAAAATCGTCGTCGGTCTCGCCGGGGAAACCGACGATAAAATCGCTGGAAATGCTGATGTCCGGGCGCAGCGCGCGCAATTTTCTGATTCTGGATTTGTATTCCAGTACAGTATGGCCGCGCTTCATCAAACTCAAGATGCGATCCGAGCCGCTCTGCACCGGCAGGTGCAAATGATTGGCGAGCTTCGGCGTCTCGGCATAGGCCTGGATCAGGCTGTCGGAAAACTCCACCGGGTGCGAGGTGGTGTAACGGATGCGCTCGATGCCGGGAACGGCGGCGACGTAATGAATAAGCAGCGCGAGATCGGCGGCATCGCCGTCCGCCATCATGCCGCGATAGGCGTTGACGTTCTGCCCCAGCAGCGTCACCTCGCGCACGCCCTGGGCGGCAAGCTGTTCGATCTCGTTCAGCACGTCCCGCAGCGGCCTGCTCACCTCTTCGCCGCGCGTATAAGGCACCACGCAGAAGCTGCAATATTTGCTGCAACCTTCCATGATGGACACAAACGCGGAAGGACCGTCGGCGCGCGGCGCGGGCAGGTGATCGAATTTTTCGATCTCCGGGAACGAGACATCCACCACCGCCTGCCGCCGCTCCAGCCGCGTGTTGAGCATCTGCGGCAGGCGATGCAGGGTTTGCGGGCCGAACACCAAATCCACGTACGGCGCGCGCCGGCGGATGTTTTCGCCCTCCTGGCTCGCCACGCAGCCGCCCACGCCGATCACCACGCCGGGCCGCGCCTGTTTCAGCTCGCGCCAGCGGCCAAGATCGGAAAACAGTTTCTCCGACGCCTTTTCGCGGATCGAGCAACTGTTGAGCAGCAGCACGTCGGCCTGCTCCGGCGAGCCGGTGAGTTGCAGCCCGTGTGAGCGCGCCAGCACTTCCGCCATCTTGGCGGAGTCATACTCGTTCATCTGGCAGCCGAAGGTTTTGATGTACAGCTTAGGCATGAAATCTGTTCCGCGGGCGAAATCTTATTCAGTCATCGTGCGGCGGCGTGGCGCTGATTTTGTGAATGGTAAGGTCGGCGCCCGCGTATTCCTGCTCCGCGTCGAGGCGCAGGCCGACGGCCATTTTCAACGCGCCGTAAATCACCACACTGCCGATGAGCGCGATGGCGATGCCGCCCGCGGTGCCGATGAGTTGCGCGGCGAAGCTCACGCCGCCGAGGCCGCCCAGCGCCTTGGCTCCAAATATGCCCGCCGCGATGCCGCCCCACGCGCCGCACAAACCGTGCAGCGGCCACACGCCGAGCACGTCGTCTATCTTCCATTTATTCTGCGTCAGGGTGAAGGTCCACACGAACAGCGCGCCGGCAATCGCGCCGGTGGCGAGCGCGCCCAGCGGGTGCATGAGATCGGAACCGGCGCAAATCGCCACCAGGCCGGCGAGCGGGCCGTTGTGCACGAAGCCGGGATCGTTACGCCCCAAGAACAGCGCGGCGAGAATGCCGCCCACCATGGCCATCAATGAGTTGATGGCCACCAGGCCGCTCACTGCCTCGATGGTCTGCGCCGACATCACGTTAAACCCGAACCAGCCCACGGACAACGCCCACGCGCCGAGCGCGAGAAACGGGATGCTGGAGGGCGGGTGCGCGAACACCTTGCCGTCCTTCCCGTAACGCCCGCTGCGCGCGCCGAGCAGCAGCACCGCGGCCAGCGCAATCCAGCCGCCCATCGTGTGCACCACCACCGAACCCGCGAAATCGTGAAACTTGGCGCCGAATTGCGCCGCGAGCCAGTCCTGCACGCCGAACAGATTGTTCCACGAAAGGCCCTCAAAAAACGGATAGATGAACCCCACCAGCAGAAACGAAGCCGCCAGTTGCGGATTGAACTTTGCGCGCTCGGCGATACCGCCCGACACGATGGCGGGCACCGCGGCGGCGAAGGTCAGCAAAAAGAAAAATTTGACCAGTTCATAGCCGTTCTTCGCGGCGAGGTGTTCCGCCCCCTGGAAAAAATACACGCCGTAGGCGATGCCGTAGCCGATGAAGAAATAGGCGACGGTGGACACGGCAAAGTCGCTCATGATCTTGACCAGCGCGTTGACCTGGTTCTTTTTGCGCACCGTGCCCAGCTCAAGAAAGGCAAAGCCCGCGTGCATGGCCAGCACCATGACCGCGCCGATTAAAATGAACAATACGTCACTGCCGGATTTTAACGTTTCCACCGATATCCCCTTGCCAGCAAAATTTTAATTTTAGGCCGATTCGGGCGCAAAGTCGAACCTGCAGGTTCGCTCAATTTAACTGCTCCCGCCGCCGCGCCCACGGCGCGCCGCATTGATAAATATGATAAAATGGTTTTTTGATTACTCACTATTTTCAAGGACAGCTCATGAAAGTCGCGCGCGATACCGTCGTCACCCTGCACTACACGCTCACCGATGACAGCGGCGAGGTGCTCGACAGCAGCGCGGGTGGCGAACCGCTGGGCTACCTGCACGGCCACGGCAACATCATCCCCGGCCTGGAAAAGGCGCTCGAAGGCAACAGCGCCGGTTTCCAGTCCGTGGTCACGATCAGCGCCGCCGAGGGCTATGGTGAGAAAAATCCCGGCGCCATCTTCGACGCGCCGCGCAAACACTTCCCCGCCGACATGCCGCTCGCGCCCGGCGGACGGGTGCAGACGCAGGGCGATCACGGCCCGGTGACCCTCACCATCGTCAAGGTCACGGACGACAGTGTGACGCTGGACGGCAATCATCCGCTCGCGGGCAAGACCCTGCACTTCGACGTGGAGATCGTGGACGTGCGCGACGCCAGCAGCGAAGAGCTCGCACACGGGCACGTGCACGGCCACGGCGGGCATCATCATTAAAAATCATTCTGCGCGGTTTTTCAGCGCCTGAATTTTCCCTTCACTCCATATATATAGTCGCTATAAGGACAGCGGCACACAATATATGGTTGCTGAACGCACATCTTCCTGTTTGGTTCAGAAAAAATATTCATCACCACCCCGCAAACACGCCGCCGGCGCGCAACATAAAGCTGGACATTCGCAAAACCATTTATTATTTTGTAATCTACGGGGGATTAAAATAGCGGCGGCGCGCGAAATTGTGCGTCCAACTGCTGCTCATAACTGAACCGGAGATGAGGCGTGCAGAGAATCATGGTCGTCAACTCGAAGGGGGGCTGCGGCAAAACCACCCTCACCACGAATCTTGCCAGCTACTACGCCGCGCACGGTCACACCACCGTATTGATGGACCACGACCCGCAGGGCTCCAGCACCAGGTGGCTGAGCCAGCGTCCGGTGGAGCGGCCGCGCATCCACGGCATCGCCGCCTACCAGATGCGCCCCGACATGACGCGCAGCTTCCAGATGAAACTTCCGCCTGACACGACGCGCGTGATTATTGACGTACCCTCGGGCCTGAACGATCTGAAGCTCGCCGAACACGCCAGGCAGGCGGACACCATTCTGGTGCCGGTGTTGCCCTCGCCGATTGACATCCATGCCAGCGCGCATTTCATCCAGGCGCTGTTACTGGCGGCCAGGGTGCGCAGCAAAAACATCCGCCTTGCAGTGGTCGCCAATCGCGTGCGCGAGCACACTGAAGTGTTTCACAAACTGGAGCGTTTTCTCGCCACGCTCAAACTGCCGTTTGTGGCGAAATTCCGCGACACGCAAAACTACATCCGCGCCGCGCAGGATGGCATCGGCATCTTCGAGATGACCGGCGCCGCCGCGCAACGCGACCGCGAACAGTGGTCGTCACTGACCGCCTGGCTGGACCGGAATGAAGCCCCGGGCCGGGAAGTCGTCTTTCTCGGCGATCACCGCGCCGGCCATTCATTGCGGGAGACGGGTTGAAAAACCGCCTGTCTGCGCGCAGGCAGGCGCCGTCAAGGAGCAGATGAATGAATCGCCCCGCGCCGGACAAAAGGAGTCCTCTCCCGCCGGGCTCACTGCGCGCGCGTTTCGTCCTGGGGCTCGCGGCCATGCTGTTGCCGCCGCTGCTGCTGAGCGCGGGCGCGTTTCTCTCCCTCCAGGCCACGACCGGCGCGGCCCAAAAAGTTCTGGAAAAGGCGATACGGGGATTTAACCCCGTCGCTCACACCGGGACGCTGCTCCTGATGGCGGCGATGCCGCCCAACGACTATCTGATCCACGGCGAGCCGTCCGAGCGGGAGGACTTCGCCCGTCTGAGCCGCAACGTGGATCAGTCGTTCCAGGAATCGCTGGCGGAGCCTTTTGCTTTGGCGGAGGAACGGGAGTTGCTCCTTGCCGCACAGCAGGAATGGCGGCAAGCCCGCGCCCTGGCCGACCACCTGCTGGCCCTGCCCGATCCGGCGGGGAACCCGGACGCGGCGCGGGACATGGAGCGCATGGACGCCCACATTGACCGGGCGGCAAACACGCTCGCTCAGGTCCTGGACGTGATCCGGCGCGGCATGGACCAGGCCTTGGCAGAGGCCCGCGCCACCCGGCAGCGGCTGATGCTGCTGATCGCCGGCGCCTTCGTGCTGGGCCTGCTCATCACCATCGGCGGCACTCTGCTGTTGACCCGCTCCGTGCTCGCGCCCCTGCGGTCCCTGGAGGAAGGCGCCAGCCGCTTCGGCGCGGGCGATCTCTCCCACCGGGTGGACAGCGGGCGCATGCCGGAAGAAGTGGGACACCTGGCGCAAGTCTTCAACGCCATGGCGGAAAGGCTGAAGGAAAAACGCACGGCGCTGGAAGCGCTGGCCACTCACGACGGTCTCACCGGGCTCTACAACCACCGCACATTCTACACCCTGTTGCAGGAAGAACTCGCGCGCGCAACGCGCTTCAAACGTCCGGTCTCACTGCTGATGCTGGACATAGATCACTTCAAGCGCGTGAATGACATGCACGGCCACCAGGCGGGCGACGTCATCATCAGGGGCTTGAGCGAGCTTTTGCTCCGCCAGGCGCGCGCAATTGATCGCGTGTGCCGCTACGGCGGCGAGGAGATCATGATGATTCTCCCGGAGACCGGCCTGGAGGCCGCCGCCGTCATCGCCGAGCGTCTGCGCGCCGCCGTGGAGGCGCAGTCCTTCGACGTGAACCGGGGTGCGCCGGTACACATCACCGTGAGCATCGGCGTCGCGTCGTGGCCAGAGGCCGACAGCGCGCAGGCGCTGGTTGCCGCCGCTGACACGGCGCTCTACGCCGCCAAGAACGCCGGGCGCAACCGGGTAAACCAGGCGCCCGACGCCGACGGACGCGTCGCTGCGTGTTGAGGGAACTGGTGGCTATGGGTGGGCTCGACGGTTTTGCCGGGAGCAAAACCGGACGCGCGCAGCGCGCCCGCAGGGCGACGGCCAGGATGGCCGTCGTCACCACTCGGCAGGAAAGCCGAGTGGCACCGCTGCAAGCGGCCCCGAAGGGGTGAGGGACATGGAAGTCCCTCATGAACCCCGGCCTCAGCATTTCATACAGCGAGGTCGGTGGTTGCTAAACGCACGGCAGGCCTCGGAAGGGAAATCGAAACGTATGAAGACTGGTGGCTATGGGTGGGCTCGAACCACCGACCTCAGCATTATGAGTGCCGCGCTCTGACCAGCTGAGCTACATAGCCTCTATCAACAGATTCTTTGCCATCCCTGGCGTCACTTCAACCTTCCCCATCGGCACCCGCCACGCCCTCCCTGGCGTGGCCTTCGCTGCTGCGCAGCTCAGCCAGCTGAGCTACATAGCCTCTATCAGCAGATTCTTCGCCATCCCTGGCGCAACTTCAGTAAACCTTTCAACACCCGCCCAGCCATCCCTGGCCGGGCCTTCGCTGCTGCGCAGCTCAGCCAGCTGAGCTACATAGCCTTAAATTCAGGGAAAAGGGACAAGGGAAAAGATACAAGGGGGAATAATTCTACAGATTTTTTCCGTATTTGTCTTTCCCCTTTCCCCTTTCCCCTTTCCCCTTTCCCCTTTCCCCTGTATTTGTACTTAAACATTAAACCTGAAATGCATCACGTCGCCGTCCTGCACCACGTAGTCTTTTCCCTCCAGACGCCACCTGCCCGCTTCCTTGGCGCCTTGTTCGCCGCGGTATTTGATATAGTCCTCGTAGGCAATCACCTCGGCGCGGATAAAACCATGTTCGAAATCGGAGTGGATCGCGCCCGCCGCCTGCGGCGCGGTGGCGCCTATGGGCACGGTCCAGGCGCGCACTTCTTTTACCCCGGCGGTAAAGTAGGTCTGTAATCCGAGCAGCGCGTAACCGGCGCGGATCACGCGGTTCAGGCCGGGCTCTTCCAGACCGAGCTCCTTTAAAAATTCCGCCCTCTCGTCATCCGCCAGTTCAGCGATCTCGGACTCGATGGCGGCGCATACCGCGACCACTTCGGCGCCTTCCTGCACGGCGTGATTGCGCACCAAGTCGAGATACGGATTGTTGGTAAAACCGTTCTCGGCCACGTTGGCCACATACAAGACCGGCTTGGCGGTAAGCAACTGAAGCTCGCGCAGGTGTTTTCTTTCATCGGCGCTGAGCGCGAGTATGCGCACGGGCCTGCCCTCATTCAAACACGCGTGTACCCGCTCCAGCAGCGCCTTTTGCGCCAGCGCGTCCTTGTCACCCGCCTTGCTCGCCTTGCCCGCGCGCAGCAGCGCCTTGTCTACGGTGTCGAGGTCGGCCAGCGCCAATTCGGTGTTGACGACCTCGATATCCGACAGCGGCGCAACCTTGCCCGCCACGTGCACCACGTTGGCGTCCTCGAAGCAGCGCACCACCTGCGCGACGGCGTCGGTCTCGCGGATGTGGGCGAGGAATTTATTGCCGAGGCCCTCGCCCCTGGAGGCGCCCGCCACCAGCCCCGCAATGTCCACGAACTCGATCACCGTGGGCGCCACCTTCTGCGGTTTGACGATTCCGGCCAGCGCATCGAGCCGCGGATCAGGCACCGGCACGATGCCGACGTTCGGCTCGATGGTGCAGAACGGATAGTTCTCCGCTGCGATGCCCGCCTTGGTGAGGGCGTTGAACAAGGTGGATTTGCCCACGTTGGGCAGGCCGACAATACCGCATTTGAATCCCACTGAATGATTTCCTTTAGGGTTTACCGGTGTGCAACTGCTGCATCGCCTTTTCCACCGCGCCGCTCAATATCAACGGCAGCGCCGCGTGCGCTTCTGCGAGCGCGCCGTCCAGCAGTTTCTGCTCCTCCGCCGGCGCGCGCTGCAATACGTAGTTCACCACGTCATTATCCTTGCCCGGATGACCGATGCCGATGCGCAAGCGCAGGAAATCCGGGCCCAGTTGCGCGATGATGTCGCGCAACCCGTTGTGTCCGCCGTGGCCGCCGCCCTGCTTCAGGCGCGCCACACCCGGCGGCAGATCGAGATCATCGTGCGCGACCAGGATATTCTGCACCGGGATTTTGTAGAAAGCGGCAATGGCCTGCAGCGCCGCGCCGCTCTTGTTCATATAGGTGGCGGGCTTGAACAGCCAGTGCTCGCCGTGCGCGGAAGTGAATTTGCACGCCTCGCCCTGAAACTTCGCCTCGCGCGTGAAGTGCGCATGCCGCTCGCGCGCCACGGCGTCCACAAACCAAAACCCGGCGTTGTGCCGGGTTTGGATGTAGCCGGCGCCGGGATTGCCCAGCCCGGCGATGAGTTGAACCGGCAACGCCGCGCTTCCGGGTAAGACTTATTCCTTCTTGCCGCCCGATGCCGGCTTGGCGGCCTCGGCGGCCGGCGCGCCGGCGGCGGGTTGCCCTTCGGCGGCAGGCGTGGCCACTTCCGCGGGTTTTTCTTCCTCCACCACGCGCGGCATGTGGATTGAGGCCACGGCGCGGTCGTCGCCGTGGGCGAGCGCCACCAGTTCCACGCCCTCCGGCAACTTCAGGTGGGAAAGATGCACCGACTCGTTCAACTTCACCTGCGACAAATCCACCTCGATGAATTCCGGCAGGTGCTGCGGGAAGCAGGATACTTCCAGATCGCTCATCAGGTGCGACACCACGCCGCCCGATTGCTTGACGCCGGGCGCAATGTCGGCGCCGGTGAAGTGCAGCGGCACGCGCATGCGCAGCTTCTGCGTGGCGCTCACGCGCTGTAAATCAATGTGCACGATGCGCGGTTTGTGCGGATGGCGCTGCAAATCACGCAACACCGCCTTTTCTTCCCTGCCGTCCAGTTTGACGGTGAGGATGTGCGAATAAAACGCCTCGTGATCCAGATGCCTGAGCAGCGAATTGTGCTCCAGCGTTACCGGCACGGCGGGCTGTTCGCCGCCGTAGATAATGCCCGGCACCTTGTCCGCGTGACGCAGGCGGCGGCTCGCACCCTTGCCCTTGGCGTTACGCGTTTCCGCAACCAGTGTGAAATCAATGGCCATAGTTATCTCCGATTCGTGAGTTTAAAATGCGCGCCCGCGACCAGGCGCGTACCGTAAAAAGCTTATTATTATAGCAGGAATGGAGGGGGCGGGGAATGAGCCAACGCTCTTGCTCACTGCTCGCGCGGCGGCCTGTTCCGGAGGGAGAGGCGGGAAAAGACGCTAGTCCATGAACAGCGAGCTGACCGACTCTTCGCGGCTGATGCGGCGCATGGTCTCGGCCAGCATCTCGGCGATGCTGAGCTGGCGGATGCGCTTGCAGTTTCTGGCGTCGGGACGCAGCGGGATGGTGTCGGTGACCACCAGCTCGTCCAGCACGGATTTTTCGATGTTGGCCACCGCGGGGCCCGACAGCACCGGGTGCGTACAATAGGCGGCGACCTTGGCCGCGCCCTTTTCCTTCAGCGCGCGCGCCGCCTCGCACAGCGTGCCGGCGGTGTCCACCAGGTCGTCCACCAGGATGCAGGCGCGTCCTTCCACGTCGCCGATCACGTTCATCACCTTGGCCTCGTTGGGGCGCGGGCGGCGCTTGTCTATGATGGCGAGCTCGGCGTCGTCCAGGTTTTTGGCGATGGCGCGCGCGCGCACCACGCCGCCCACGTCGGGCGACACCACGATCAGGTCGTTGGATTTGTGCTTCCACACGTCGCCCAGCAGCACCGGCGAGGCGTACACGTTGTCCACCGGAATGTCGAAGAAGCCCTGTATCTGGTCGGCGTGCAAATCCACCGTGACCAGGCGGTCGGCGCCCACGCTCTCGAACATGTTGGCCACCACCTTGGCGGTGATCGGCACGCGCGCGGAGCGCGGCCTGCGATCCTGGCGCGAGTAGCCGAAATAGGGAATCACCGCGGTGACGCGGTACGCGGAGGAACGGCGCATGGCGTCTATCATCACCAGCAACTCCATGAGGTTGTCGTTGGTCGGCGCGCAGGTGGGCTGCACCACGAACACGTCCTGGCCGCGCACGTTTTCCATGATCTCAACCAGCACCTCGCCGTCGCTGAACCGGCCCACCACCGCCTTGCCCAGCGGCAGATTGAGATAATTGGCGATGCTCTCGGCCAGCGGCCGGTTGGCATTGCCGGAAAACACCATCATTTTGCCGTCACTCACGTCTTAAATTCCCCTTTGCTTTTTGGCTGTGGCGCCAGTCCTACTCCGGGCATCCTGCCCTCCGCCCCTTCGGGGCCAGCGTCGCTTCGCTCCGCTGTTCAAATTCGCTCCCGGCGAATTTGTCGAACCTTCCAGGTTCTCATCCTGGCGCCCCACCCCGTTTAATAAATAAAAATACCAATTGGCTGGGGTGCCAGGATTCGAACCTGGGAATGCCGGAATCAAAATCCGGTGCCTTACCACTTGGCGACACCCCATAAGATTTCGCTACCGCGCGAAGTGAATTCGCGCGGGCGACCAAAGGGGAGAGCTGCGCCTCTCCCCTTTGGAAACCCCATCGCCCTATACGCGCAGGGCATTATGGGCGATACTCCAATAAAAAATTTCGCTACCGCGCGAAGTGAATTCGCGCGGGGTGAGCGGCACAGCCGCGAACGACAGCACAGGGACGTGCTGGCCGGGGTTGCAAGCGGAGCAGGAAGCGCAGCGCAGCAACCTGTCAGCGGCTTCACTGCGCTATCCTGCTCAGTGAAGCCGCCCCAGCCTCGCCCTCCCTGGCGAGTCGTTCGCCCGCTTCGCGGGCTCACTCCCTTGGGAAACCCCATCGCTCTACACCCGCAATTAATACTGCTCACCTGCCAACATTTCGTGCAGCGGCGAGCGGTTTTTTCCCTGCGCCACGAATCCCTGCCATCCTGGCGGCCAGTGTGCGGCGATCTCGCTCAACACCGCGCGCGCGCGCGCTTCTTCTGCAAAGGCCGCGAACACCGCGCTGCCGGTGCCGGTCATGCGCGCGGGCGCGAAGGGCATGAGCCTGTCCAGCGCCTTGCGCACCGCCGGGTGGCGTTTGCACACCGCCGCCTCGCAGTCGTTGCCGGGCCGCTCTGCGCCTTCAATAAAGGCGCGCATTGTGATGGGCGCGCTGTTGCGTGTCAAATCCGGCGCGTTGAAAATCTCCCTGGTGGATACCTGGCAGTCCGGCGTCAACACCACGTACCACGGTTCATCCAGTTCCAGCGGCGTCAATTGCTCACCCACGCCTTCGGCCCAAGCCGCCACACCGCGCACAAATACCGGCACGTCCGCGCCCAGTTGTAATCCCAGTTGCGCCAGCTTGTCCTCCGGCCAATGCAGGCCCCACAGGCGATTCAGCGCCAGCACCGTAGTGGCGGCGTCGGAGCTGCCGCCGCCCAGTCCCGCGCCGAGCGGCAGGCGCTTGTCGAGTTCGATGTCCGCGCCTTGCCCCACGCCGCCTGCGCGCTGCAAAAGCTTCGCCGCGCGCAGGCAAAGATCGTGCTCCTCGCCCACACCCGCGATGCGGTGCAGCGCGCGGATGACGCCGTCATCCCTCACCCGGAAACGCAGCGCGTCGCCGTAGTCCAGAAACTGGAATACCGTCTGCAGCGTGTGATAACCGTCGGTGCGCCGCCCGGTGATGCGCAGAAATAAATTGAGCTTGGCGGGCGCGGGCCACGCGCGCGTATTCATTGCCGCTATTTTACCAGAAAGGCCGCCTTACGGCGCTCCGGAACTCCATTGCTCGACCACCAGACGCACCTCCACATGCGCCCCCGCGTTACGCAAAAATAACTTGTCCGGCAGGTCGCCGCTGCCGGTTCCGGCATAACGCTTGTATTCGATCTCCCAGCCGGATTGCGTGAGACGCAGGGGCCGTCCCCGCGCATCCAGTTCCTGCGTCTGCGCGGCGCCGGGGGCGGGACGCGCGCGCACCCAGTAGCGCAAACCCGATACCGGAAGGCTTAAGTTTAAACGCTGTTGTAACAGGGTTTCGGGATCGGCGGCGAACTGTTCCGCGCCGCCGCTTGCGATCAGGCGCACGCCGCGCGCATCGCCGCTGAGGCGCAACGCGCCCTGGCCGAGCGGGGCGTTGAGTTGGATATCATAACTATCGCCCTGCTGGCTCCAGCGTATCTCGCCGTGCCAGGCCTGTTCTGGTGTACTGACTGAGATGCGCCCGATAAACTCCCAGTTGTCTTGAACGGGCGCGACGAGTGCGGCGGGTTTGAACGGTGGAGCAGCGCACGAAGCGAGTACGAGCGTGCAGACGATGAGGCGGAGAATCTTCACATCGGCTGATTAAAGCGCTTCATCGTCTCGCGCAGCACGGCGTGTTCCGGCTCGTTTTTCAACGCCTCGCGCCACAGCTTGCGTGCCTGCTCCTGGTCACCGGTCACCCACAGCACTTCGCCCAGGTGGGCGGCGATCTCCGCGTCGCGGCTCAAGGCGTAGGCGCTTTGCAGATGGCGCAGCGCCTCCTGATGCCGCCCCTGGCGATACAACACCCAGCCCATGCTGTCCAAAGTGGCGGGGTCCTGCGGACGCAGCTCCAGCGCGCGCTGAATCAGTTCGCGCGCTTCCTCCAGACGCAGGTTGCGGTCCGCCAGCGTGTATCCCAGCGCGTTCAACGCCTCGGCGTTGTTGGGGTCGCGCTGCAAAATGGCGCGCAAGTCCCGCTCCGTAATATCGAACCGGTCCATCTTTTCCGCCAGCATGGCGCGTCCGTACAGCAGATTGACGTGATCCGGCGCCACGGCCAGCGCATCGTCGTAAATCTGCATGGCCTCGGCATAGCGTTTCTGGCCGCCCAGCAATTCAGCCTCGGCCTGGATCAATATCGGCTGCTGGGAGACATCTTGCAGAGGGATGGCGCGCACATGGGCGCGCGCGCGTTCCACGTCGCCTTGTTTGGCGATGAGTTTGCCGATGCGCAGTTGCGCGTCCAGATAGGCGTCGCCTTCATTGACCGCCTGATACCATTCGATGGCCTGCGCGTACTGTTTACCTGTTTCGGCCAGTTGACCGAGGTAGTAGCTCGCCTCCACACGTTGCGCATCGGCCTTCACCGCCTGCTTCAGATAACGCCCGGCATCCTGCGGCTGATTCATCTGCATGGACAGCACGCCGAGCGCAAGCAACACCTCGCCGTTCTTGCCCGCCTGTCTGGCGATTTCCTTGAGTTGGGCGCGCGCCTCATCCAGGTGCAGGCCGTCCACCAGCAGGCGCGCATAGGTCATGCGCAGCAGTTGATCCTTGGGTGCGGCCTGGAGCGCTTCGGCCAGATAAGCCGTGGCGCCGTTGAGATCGCCCTGCAATTGCTGGATGCGCACGCGCAGCAGCACGGCGTTGACCCAGCCGGGCTTGAGCGCGAGCGCCTTGTCAACCGCCTGGCGCGCGACGTCATACTCGCCCGCGCCCGCGGCCAGATTGCTGTAGGCAAACTGCGCGTGCGGATTGTTCTCATGGCGTTCCACCAGCCTGCCCATCAGGGAGAGCGCCGCGCGCCGGTTGCGTTCCTTGCCCAGCACCGCGGCGATTTGCAGAAACGCCTGCTCTTGCGCGTTGGCCGCGCCGCCCGTGCCAAGGCGCGTGCTCAGCAAGGACAGCAATTCTTCCAGATGCGGCAAGGCGGCGTCGGCCTGATCACCGCGCACCAGGAGTTCCACCACGCCCTGGCGCGCGTCCAGGCTTTGCGGGTCCAGCTCCTCCCACAATTGCGCCGCGCGCAGCGCCTTTTGCTGATCGCCCATGAACACGGCGATGTGCAAGGCACGTGCGGCGGCACGCGGATCGCGCGTGGCGCGCGCCACCTTGAAATAATTCTCGTAGGCAAGCTGCGCCTCGCCGCGCTGACCCGCCAGTTCGGCCTCCAGAACCTGATACATCAGGTCGTCGCCGACCGGCGCTTGAGGCAGCGGAGCGGCGGCGCGCCTGGGCGTGGCGCAGGCCAGCAGCAGGGTGACGGCCAGAACCGCGCTCAGCAGGCGTAAAAAAGACGGGCTTTTCATCGTGTTCCTTCCAGTGGAGGCGTGGGCAAAAAGCGCGTATTCTTGTATTCCACGCGTTTATCCTTCAAAATTTTACAGGCCAAGGTATATTGGGCAGCGGGAGAGAACCATCATCCGGCCCAAGGCTGTCAACATGAGCACAAGATAGCCGCGCCGTAGCTTTTCGTCCAGCATTTATTATACGTTATGCCCTTATTCAGCGTCGGCATCAACCACAAGACCGCCCCGGTGGATATCCGCGAGCGCGTGGCGTTCGCGCCCGCGCGCCTGGCCGGCGCGCTGCGTGAACTCACCGCCCAGCCCGGGGTGCAAGAGGCGGTAATTACCTCCACCTGCAACCGCACCGAAATCTATTGCCATCTAGATGAAAACGCGCACGGCGCCGCGGTCAGCGCCTGGCTGTGCCGCTATCACGGATTGAATCTGGACGCGGTGGCGCCTTATCTCTATACCCACGAGGACACGGCGGCGGTGCGTCACCTGCTGCGCGTGGCGAGCGGGCTGGATTCCATGATTCTGGGCGAACCGCAAATCCTGGGGCAGATCAAGGAAGCTTACAAAATCGCAACCGAAGCGGGCACGGTGGGCACGTTGCTGGGGCGTTTGCTCCAGCACAGCTTCACCACCGCCAAACAGGTGCGCACCGACACCGCCATCGGCGCAAGCCCGGTGTCGGTGGCGTTTGCCGCGGTAAGTCTCGCCAAACAGATTTTCGGCGACCTGAACAAACACACCGCGCTGCTGATCGGCGCCGGTGAGACCATCGAACTCACCGCGCGCCACCTGCGCGAAAACAATATCGGGCGCGTGATCGTGGCCAACCGCACGCTGGAGCGTGCCCACGCCCTGGCCAGCGAATTCAACGGTTACGCCATCGCCCTGTCCGAACTCCCCGCCCATCTCTCCGAAGCCGATATCGTGATTTCCTCCACCGCCGCCGAACTGCCCATTCTGGGCAAGGGCAGCGTGGAAAGCGCGCTGAAGGCGCGCAAGCATCGCCCCATGTTCATGGTGGATATCGCCGTGCCGCGCGACATTGAGCCGGAGGTGGGCGAACTCGCCGACGTGTACCTGTACACCGTGGACGACTTGCAGGAAGTGATTCAGGAAAATCTGCAATCGCGCCATCAAGCCGCCAGGCAGGCCGAGGAAATCGTGGATGTGCAGGTGGCGAGCTTCACCGGCTGGCTGCAATCCCTGTCCGCGGTGTCCACCATCCGCGACTACCGCATGAACGCGGAGCGCACGCGCGACGAGGAGCTGGCCAACGCGCGCCGCCTGCTCGCGCAAGGGCGCGACCCGGAACAGGTGATGCATCTCTTGGCGCGCTCGCTCACCAACAAGCTGATCCACACGCCGTGCGTGCAATTGAAGCAGGCCAGCGCCGAAGGGCGCGACGAGCTGCTGCGCGCGGCGCACGAGCTGTTCAATTTGCAACACCCCACCCCGCAGGGCACAGGCGAAAAGAACGAACAGTGAGCCCCCTCACTTTTCCTTTTACCTGAAGTAATGAAACCCTCCATCCGCGGCAAACTGGAAAATCTCGCCGAGCGCCTGCACGAAATCAACGCCCTGCTCGCCAGCCCGGACACCATCCGCGATCAGCAGCGTTTCCGCGATTACTCCAGGGAGTACGCCGAATTGTCGCCGGTGATTGCCTGCTTCGAGAAATACCGGGCGGTGCAGCAGGAAGCCGCCAATGCAGAACAGATGTTGCAGGACGCCGACCCCGCCATGCGCGCGCTGGCCGAGGAGGAACTGAAACAGGCGCGTGCGCGCGAGCAGGAACTGGAACTGGAACTGCAAACGCTGCTGCTGCCGAGCGACCCGCACGACGCGGGCAACATCTTTCTCGAAATCCGCGCCGGTACCGGCGGCGACGAGGCGGCGCTGTTCGCGGCCGATCTGCTGCGCATGTACACGCGCTACGCCGAGTCGCGCCGCTGGCAAACCGAGACCATCAGCAGCGCGGCAAGCGAACGCGGCGGTTATAAAGAGGTGGTGCTGCGCGTGATCGGGCACGGGGCCTATTCGCGCCTCAAGTTCGAATCGGGCGGACATCGCGTGCAGCGCGTGCCGGAAACCGAGACCCAGGGCCGCATCCATACCTCGACCTGCACCGTGGCGGTGATGCCGGAAGTGGCGGAGATAGACGAAATCAGCATCAGTCCGGCGGACTTAAAAATTGACACCTTCCGCGCCAGCGGCGCGGGCGGACAACACGTGAACAAAACCGACTCCGCGATCCGCATCACGCACCTGCCCACGGGCGTGGTGGTGGAATGTCAGGACGAGCGCTCGCAGCACAAGAACCGCGCGCGCGCCATGTCCTTGTTGCAGGCGCGCCTGCTGGCCGCGGAACGAGAAAAACAGACCAGCGCGCAAACCCAGCTGCGCCGCGATCTGGTGGGAAGCGGCGCGCGTTCCGACCGTATCCGCACCTATAATTTTCCCCAAGGGAGGCTCACCGATCACCGCATCAACTTGACCCTGTATCAACTCGACTCCATCTTGCAGGGCAACCTCGACCTGGTGATCAATCCGCTTATCAGCGAATACCAGGCCGATCAGCTCGCGGCCCTGGCCTGATGAGCGCGCAGCAGGCGGTGCGCGTTACCCTCGCCGCGGCGCTGCAACAGGCCGTGCGGCGCCTGGCGCATTATGAAAACCCCGCGCTGGAGGCGGAGCTGCTGCTGGCGCATGTATTGAACCTGCCGCGCAGCAAACTGCATCTCCATCCCGATCAGGCGCTCACCCCGGCGCAGTCAGGCGAGTTCGATACGCTGGTCACGCGCCGCGCGCAGGGTGAACCCTCCGCCTATCTCACCGGCGCGCGCGGATTCTGGTCGCTGGAGCTGCGGGTGACGCCGGACGTGCTGATCCCGCGCCCGGAGACCGAATTGCTGGTGGAGCTGGCGCTGCAAAAAATTCCCGCTGACGCCGCCTGGCGCATCGCCGACCTCGGCGCCGGATCGGGCGCAATCGCCCTCGCCCTTGCGCACGAGCGCCCGCATTGCCAATTCATCGCCACCGATATTTCACCCGCCGCGCTGGAAGTCGCGCGCGCCAACGCCGCGCGCCTCAACACCCGCAACGTGGCATTTCGCCTGGGCGACTGGTTCAGCGCGCTGCAAAACGAACGCTTTGACGTGATTGTGTCCAATCCGCCTTACGTGAGGGGCAATGATCCGCACCTGCATGATTTGCGCTTTGAGCCGCAACTCGCACTGGTGGCCGGTGCGGATGGTTTGCAGCAGTTGCGTGTGATTGCGGCGCAGGCGCGCGGACATTTCACGCAGGGTGGCTGGCTGCTGCTGGAACATGGTTACGATCAGGCCCCGGCCATGATGGAACTCCTTGCCGCGCTCGGTTACCGAAACATACAAGACCACCCTGACCTCGGCGGCGTAGCGCGCGTGACCGTCGCGTGCTGGAACGCTTATGAATGACGAGCAGTTACAACGCTACAGCCGCCAGATACTGTTGGCGCAGGTGGGCCAGGAAGGACAGCAAAAACTGCTGGATGCGCGCGTGCTGATTATTGGCCTCGGCGGTCTCGGCTCGCCGCTTGCCATGTATCTCGCCGCGGCCGGTGCCGGACATCTGGTGATCTCCGATGATGACCAGGTGGACTTGTCCAATCTGCAACGCCAGATCATGCACCGCACCCGCGACGTAGGACGCGCCAAGACCGGCTCCGCGCGTGACGCGCTGCTGGCGCTCAACCCCGAAGTCAACATCACCGTTTTCAATAAACGCTTGACCGGAGACGAGCTTACGCACGAAGTAGGACAAGCCGACGTAGTGGCCGATGCGAGCGATAACTTCGCCACCCGCTTCGCGCTCAACTCCGCCTGCGTGCGTGCAAAAAAACCGCTGGTGTCCGGCGCGGCGATACGCATGGAAGGGCAGGTGACGGTATTCGACCTGCGCCACGCCGGCAGCGCGTGCTACCGCTGTTTGTACCGGGACGGCCCCGGCGCGGAGGAAGGCTGCGCTCAACTCGGCGTGCTCGCGCCGGTGCCGGGTGTAATCGGCGCGGTACAGGCGGTTGAGGTCATCAAACTGATCACCGGTATCGGCGCAACCCTGACCGGGCGCCTGCTGCTGCTGGATGCCCTCAGCATGGAATGGCGCACGGTTAAGCTCCAGAAAGACCCCGCCTGCCCGGTATGCGGCGCGCAGTAAGTGGTAAAATAGCACTTTAACTCCCGGCACACCGGCCACATTACCTCTCTAATGAACAACCTCGACATCGCGCGCCAGACCCTGCTTGACCCCGGCGGCCTCGGCGACACTGAACTGTCGCGCGTGCTGGATCAGCTCATGCAGCCCGGCGTGGACAGCGCCGATTTGTATTTTCAACTGAGCCGCTCCGAATCCTGGGCGCTGGAGGACGGCATCGTCAAGGAAGGCTCGCACAACATCGAGCAGGGCGTGGGGGTGCGCGCGCTCTCCGGCGAGAAGACCGGCTTTGCCTATTCCGACGAGCTCGTGCTGCCCGCGCTTAACGCTGCCGCGCAGGCGGCGCGCGCCATCGCCCGCAGCGGTCGGCAAACCTCGCTCGCCGCCTGGCAAGGCCGCGCCGGACACCGGTTGTACGTACCGCTCGACCCGCTAAACACGCTGGACGAAACCGCCAAGATAGGGTTGATGGAGATGATGGACCGCGAGGCGCGCAGACTCGATCCGCGCGTGCAGCAGGTCATGGTGAGCCTCGCCTCCACCCATGACGTGATGCTGATCGCGGCCAGCGACGGCACGCTCGCCGCCGACGTCCGTCCGCTGGTGCGCCTGAACGTGAGCGTGATCGTGGAACACAACGGGCGGCGCGAACAGGGCGGCGCGGGCGGCGGCGGGCGCGTGGGCTATGAGTATTTTCTGGAAAACGGGCGCGGCCTGAATTTCGCGCGCGAAGCGGTGCGTCAGGCGCTGGTCAATCTCGACGCCGTGGCCGCGCCGGCCGGAACCATGCAGGTGGTGCTCGGCCCCGGCTGGCCGGGGATTTTGCTGCACGAGGCCATCGGTCACGGCCTGGAAGGAGACTTCAATCGCAAGGGCAGTTCGGCGTTCGCCGGGCGCATCGGGGAGCGCGTCGCCTCGGAACAGTGCACCGTGGTGGACGACGGCACGCTCGCCCATCGCCGCGGCTCGCTCAACCTGGATGACGAAGGCACGCCCACGCAATGCACCACGCTGATCGAAAACGGCATACTTAAAGGCTATATCCAGGACAAGCTCAACGCGCGCCTGATGGGCGCGGCGCCCACCGGCAACGGGCGGCGCGAGTCATACGCGCACCTGCCCATGCCGCGCATGACCAATACCTACATGCTGGCGGGAAAATACGCGCCGGAGGAAATCATCGCCTCGGTGGACAAGGGACTTTACGCCGTCAATTTCGGCGGCGGGCAAGTGGACATCACGTCCGGAAAATTCGTGTTCTCCGCCAGCGAAGCCTATCTCATCGAAAAGGGAAAAATCACCCGCCCGGTGAAAGGCGCCACGCTGATCGGCAACGGGCCGGACGTGCTGATGCGCGTCTCCATGACCGGCAATGATTTAAAGCTGGACGACGGCGTCGGCACCTGCGGCAAGGAAGGCCAGAGCGTGCCGGTGGGCGTCGGCCAGCCGACGCTGCGTATTGACGGCCTGACGGTGGGCGGCACAGCGTAACGCCTTCAGCGGCGTTCAGGCAAGCAGCTTCTCCAACAGCGCCTTCTGCGCGTGCAGGCGGTTTTCCGCTTCATCCCACACCACGCTGTGCGGTCCGTCTATGACCTCGGCGCTCACCTCTTCCCCCCGGTGCGCGGGCAGGCAGTGCATGAACAGCGCGTCCGGTTTAGCGCGCGCCATGAGTTTTCCGTTCACCTGATAATCCGCGAAGTCGCGCGCGCGCGCGGCCTGCTCTTCTTCCTGCCCCATGCTGGCCCACACGTCGGTAACGACGAGATCGGCGCCGTGCGCCGCCTGCATCGGATCACGCACCAGTTCGACACTTTTGGCGTTCCTGAGCAGCGCATGATCGGGGTCGTAGCCGGGCGGCGTGGAGACGCGCAGGTGGAAACTGAATAAACCCGCCGCCTCGATGTAGGAATGGCACATATTGTTGCCGTCACCCACCCAGGCCACGGTCTTGCCCTTGATGGAGCCGCGATGTTCGATATAGGTCTGCAAATCCGCGAGCACCTGGCAGGGATGATATTTGTCGGTGAGCGCGTTAATGACCGGCACACCGGAATGCGCGGCGAAGCGCTCCAGTTTTTCGTGCTCAAAGGTGCGCACCACGATCACATCCGACATGCGCGACAACACGCGTGCGGTGTCCTCAATCGGCTCGCCGCGGCCAAGCTGCGTGTCGCGCGGCGAGAGAAAAATCGCGCCGCCGCCGCACTGGATCATGGCGCTCTCGAACGACACGCGCGTGCGGGTGGAGGATTTCTCGAACACCATGGCGAGCACCTTGTTTTTCAAAAATTCGTGACGTACGCCCGCGCGTTGCATGGCCTTGAGCTCAATAGCGCGTTTCAGCAGCGCCGTCAATTCATCCGGGCTTAGATCGCTCAAGGTCAGAAAATGCCGTGCGCCCATGTCACGCGGCTCCGGCGAAGTTTTTAATCAGCTCGCTGACGCCCGCGACGATCTGATCCGCCTCGGTTTCGCTGATGACGAGCGGCGGCAGCAGGCGCACCACGCGCTCGGCGGTGACGTTAATCAGCAGCCCTTGCGCCAGCGCGCGCGGCACCAGATCGGCGCAGGGACGATTCAGTTCAATGCCGATCATCAGGCCCTTGCCGCGTATTGCAGCCACGTGGCCCTGCCCCTCCAGCGCACGGGTAAATCCGGCCAGCATACGCGCGCCGAGCAGGGCGGCGCGCTCACCCAGCTTTTCCTGCACCAGCGTCTTCACCACGGCGAGCGCGGCGCTGCACACCAGGGGGTTGCCGCCGAAGGTGGTGGCATGGCTGCCGGGCTGAAATAACCCTGCCGCCGCGCCACGCGCGAGACACGCGCCGATGGGCACGCCGTTGCCAAGGCTCTTGGCCAGCGTCATTACATCGGGCGTCACGCCGGTGTACTGAAAGGCAAACCACTTCCCGGTGCGGCACATGCCGGTCTGCACCTCGTCCAGCATCATCAGCCAGCCGTGCTCGTCGCACACGGCGCGCACCGCGGCAAGATAATCGTCATCCGGTATCTGTATCCCGCCCTCCCCCTGCACCGGCTCCACCAGCACAGCGGCGACGTCGTGATTTTTTTGCGCGATGCGGTTTAATGCGCCGATGTCGTTATACGGCGCGCGCACGAAACCCTGCACCAGCGGCTCGAACCCGGCCTGTATTTTTTTATTGCCGGTGGCGGCGAGCGTGGCGAGCGTGCGCCCGTGAAAGCTGCCTTCCATGACGATGATGGCCGGAACCTCGATGTTTTTACGGTGCCCATGCAGGCGCGCGAGCTTGATCGCGGCCTCGTTCGCCTCCGCGCCGGAATTGCAGAAAAACACCTTGTCCAAACCCGACAGGCGCGCAAGTTCGGCGCCGAGCTCCTGCTGCTTGGTGATGGTGTAGATATTGGAGGTATGCAACAGCCGCTTGGACTGCGCGCACAGGGCCTCGGCCACCGCCGGGTGGGCGTGGCCCAGGCCGCACACCGCAATCCCGGCGATTGCGTCGAGATATTTTTTGCCTTGCGTGTCCCACAGCCACGCGCCCTTGCCGTGGTCGAAGGCCACGGGCAGGCGGTTGTGCGTGTTCATTAGCGAATCAGCCATGCCGAATTCCGTTCCGGAAAAAATAAAATGGCAGCCCCCCGGTCAGGGGGCCGCCACGTTATGAAGTTGGTATTTTACCGCTTATCCGCTGGCGGATAAATACTAAATGCCGTGCGCGGACGCCGCCATAAAATACAGCATGGGAATGGACAGAGCGGTGTTGACGCGCGAGGTCAGAAACGCCACGCGGCGCGCCTTGGCCTTTTCCTGATCGGTGGCCGGTTTCAGCCCCAGCACCTTTTTCTGGTTGGGCCAGATCAGACCCCACACGTTCAATAACATGATCGTGCCGAGCCAGGCGCCGATGCCGATCACGGCATCATCGCCCTGCAGGGTGAAGGCGGAGACAAAACGCTCGCCCAGCAACGCCGCGCCCGCGAGCCAGGTGACCAACGCCGCCCAGCGGAACCAGAGCAGCGCGCGCGGCAGCACATATTTGGTGATGCCCGCGCCCCCCGGCCCGCCCGTATCGGCGTTGGCCGCCGCCATCGCGGGGGCTTGCACCAGGTTGAAATAATAGAGCAGGCCGATCCAGGCGATGCCCGCGAGAAAATGTACCCAGCGTTCAATCAACGGCAGTAATTCCATGACGTGTTCCCCTCGTTTAAAGTTATGCGATCGCGTTGGCAACCAGCACCAGAATAACCGTCAATACCAGGCCTGATATAATGGTTCCGGCAATCGAATCAAGTGGATTCTTCATAGTGTTCATCCTCGTTAAGGTTGACGACAGGAGATGGGTGCGGCTTTAAAGAGTAAAGCAGCGCGCCGGACAATGCAACAACATAGCAACCCCCCGGAACGTGTGCGGCATTAGCGGCGAACTGCGGCTGGATCACGCCATTCCCGATGCGGCGGCGGTACGGCGCATGACCGGGGCGTTGGTGCGGCGCGGGCCGGACGACGGCGGCTTTTACAGCGATGGCCCGCTCGCCTTCGGCCACCGCCGGCTCGCTATCATAGACTTGTCGCAGCGCTCGCACCAGCCCATGGTGGACAAGGCTCTCGACCTTGCCATCGTGTTCAACGGCACGATTTACAATTACCAGCCGTTGCGCGAGGAATTGCAGGCGCAAGGCTACACCTTTTTTTCCGGCGGCGACACCGAAGTGATACTCAAGGCGTATGCCGCCTGGGGCGAACGCTGCGTGGAAAAGCTGCACGGCATGTTCGCCTTCGCCGTGTGGGACGCGAAAAGACAAACGCTGTTCATGGCGCGCGACCGCTTGGGCATCAAGCCGCTTTACTATACGCAAGGCAAAAATTATTTCCGCTTCGCCTCCACCACCCAGGCCTTGCTCGCCGCGGGTGACGTGGATACACGCATTGATCCCGTTGCATTGCACCATCAGCTCACGCTGCACGCGGTCATCCCCGCGCCGCGCACGATTTTACAAGGCATACGCAAGCTCGCGCCCGCCACTACCATGACCGTGGATGCACAAGGCCGTAGCGCCACGCGCCGCTATTGGGAACCGATGGCGGTGCGCCCGGCGCGGGCGAAATCCGAACCGGAATGGATAGCAGCCGTGCATCAAAAACTGCGCGCGGCGGTGGAAAAACGCCGCCTGATCGCCGACGTGCCGGTGGGGGTACTGCTTTCCGGGGGGCTCGACTCCAGCCTGATTGTCGCGCTGCTTGCCGAGGCCGGGCAGAAGAACCTGCGTACTTTTTCCATCGGCTTTGAAGACGCGGCACAGGAGAAAGGCAGCGAGTTTGAATATTCCGACCAGATTGCCGCGCGCTACGCCACGCAGCATCAGCGTTTTTTAATTCCCAACGGCGACGTGCTGGCACGCCTGCCGGAATGCGTGCGCAGCATGTCCGAACCGATGGTAGCGCAGGACGCCGTGGCGTTTTATCTGCTGGCCGAGCGCGTGTCGAAACAGGTTAAAGTGGTACAGAGCGGGCAGGGTGCGGATGAAGTATTCGGCGGCTATTTCTGGTATCCGCTGATGCAGGCCGAAAGCGGCAGCGACCTGGAGCGTTTCCGCAAACATTATTTTGATCGCACGCATCAGGAATTCCTGGAAACCGTTGCGCCCGATTATCACGGCGCGGATTACACCTCGGAGCACATCGCCGGGCTACTCGCCGCGCCGGGCGCCGATACGTTTCTGGATCGCGTGCTGCGCATGGATGTCACCACCCTCATCGTGGATGATCCAGTCAAGCGCGTGGACAACATGACCATGGCCTTCGGGCTGGAGGCGCGCGTGCCGTTTCTCGATCACGAACTGGTGGAGCTGGCCCTGAGCATGCCGCCGGAATTAAAACTGAAAAGCGGCGGCAAACATCCGGTAAAAGCCATCGCGCGCGGACTGCTGCCCGACGCCGTGATAGACCGCCCCAAGGGCTACTTTCCCATGCCCGCGCTGAAATACGTGCGTGGCGAATTTCTGAATTTCATGCGCGAGGTGCTCCATTCCGAAGCCTGCCGCCGGCGCGGTCTGTTTCAGCGCGCCTACGTGGAAAAACTGCTGGCCGCGCCGGAAAAATACCTGACGCCGCTGCAAGGCAGCAAGCTGTGGCATCTGGCGCTGCTGGAGCATTGGTTGCAGGTGAACATGAAAGCCTAGTTCTTTGGGGTTTCCTGCCCAGGGCAGGACTGCGTGTACGCCATCTGCCCTGTGCATAATGCGCAAAGGCGGCAAAAGCTGAGGTTTTTAAGGTGCGCGGTAATAAGTATTGCACTGCCGAGAATGGTGAGCAGCGTTTCCCAGTACTCGCCGAATATTTCGCCGGCGGAAAAAGCGGCGAACGCCGCAATAACCCAGCCCATCAGGGCAAACGTGGCCACCCAAAATTTGCCGTGCAGCCGGTAGCCCGGAATGAAGGCGCATAGTCCAAACCCGATCAGCAGCAACACCATGGCTTGATGGGTGATGTCCTGCGCAAGAAATTCAAGGCCGAACCAGGGTAAAAATGCCGCCATCACCGGCAGCATCAAGCAGTGCGCCACACATAGTCCGGAGGCGTAAATGCCCGTGTTGTCCCAGTGCGGGGTATGTTTCGCAAACATTTTCGTATATTTCCTTCGTCTGCTTCATCATCGAGCGGACTTTCGTCCAGACAGCGCGAGGCCGCTCATAGCTTGCCTTATATGCAACAATGTTGCATATAAGCATACCAAAAGAACAGAAGGCATCAGCATCGCGCCGGCGGGTGTTTCGCCATATTGCATGGCAGCTTTTTGTTGACAGAAGGCTTGTGCCGGTTTTTACCGGGCAAACATTCAGCGCACAGGCCTTTAACGGTTAATTCAAGTTTTTGTGCGCGATAGCCTTGCGGCAGTCTGATTGAACAGGATTTGCCGGTGTCCTTCAGGCAAAATACCCTGCAACAGCAATTGCATCTGAAGTGTGCATGCTGCCCGGCACGCTTTTCATCGGCCACATTAAATCGCCACACTCGGTCATCGCCCGGAATTTTGTGGGCGAGGCGCTGCCGGATCAGCCATTCCAGTACCCGGTATACAGTGACACGGTCAACAACATAACCCCGGTTAAGAAGGCTCGCTATTTCATGATGCGACAGCGCGCGCCCCGCCTTCAATAATGACGCCAACACCCGGACGCGCGCCGTTGTCACCCGCGCACCCGTATGACGGATCATATCTTCGGCGGTGTTGGAAAACTGGATTTCCATACTTCGTTAGTGTACTATGCGCCAATCATGGAATGCAACTCTATTGCATTTAGCGCTGCGCGAACGTCCAGCCGTGAATGGAGGTATTGGCATCCGGCAGGCGCCGCTCCCTTGTCCCCATGCCGGAATATAACGGTAAGATGACGCCCCCATGCATTTGAAACTTTTCCGCAGCAACATACGTCTGAACAGGACGGCCGGCCTGTTGCTCGTGTTGCTGCTGCTGTCCGCAACGCTGCATGTCAGCCAGCATGAACTGGTGGAGGGCGGCAGCGGCCCTGCCGGTCACAGCGAATGTCAGCTCAGTCATGTGCCGGGTGCGCTGTGGTGCGCGTCCGCCCCGCCACCTTTGCTGCTTATTCTGGTTTTCATTTTGGCCTTCATCTCCGCTTCACCCTACACTCAAACCTCGCTGCGCCTGCAGCCTATCCGCGCCCCTCCCTTACCCTCCTGATTTTTTTCACCGGTAGTTTACTGTCGCGGCGCGCCGCATCCGGCGCGCCGTGGGCTTGGTTTTTTTAACAGGATAGATACAGGAGTCGTGTATGTTGAATAAATTCACCCGTTACTCGCGGGCGGCCGCGGCCGCCTGCATGCTTGGTTTTTCAGGCGCTCTGCTGGCCGACGACGCCGAGGTATTGCAGCAACGCCTGCAGCAGCTTGAGCAGGAGATAAGGGCTTTAAAAGCGAGCATCGGCGCCATGGAGAACGTGGCCCAACAAACCCGCCCGCCCGCTCATACCGCCGCACCGCCCGGCCACAGCCCTATCCAGGTAGGGCTGAGCAGCCTGTTCACCGCAGGCGGATCGAGCGTGGACAA